>DTSJ01000461.1 GCA_012965445.1 Candidatus Hydrogenedentota bacterium | reverse complement strand
GGATGAAGCTTCAGGAAAAGATAGGCGCCGGGTGTCGCTTTTTCCCAAACAGCGATGCTGGCGATACAGATGAATTTAGCGGCTACGTCAAGGACAACGAAATTTCCGGCGTGTTCACCGACCTTCCGGGAAACCCATTGTTGGGCAGTGCATCGCTTCGGCGACTTTCGAAACTGCTGCGCCCCGAAGGCATTCCTTTGGTGGTCGACGAAACAGTCGGGACTTACTACAACGTTGATCCGTTTCCATACGCGGATATATTGATGACGAGTCTGACGAAATATTTCAGCGGGGTGAGTGATGTGATGGCAGGGGCGGTCGTCTTGAATGCTGACTCACCGTTATCTGGTCGACTGCGGGACATATTTCAGTCGGAATACGAGGATCTTCTGTGGGCCGACGATGCGATGCTTGTAGCGAAACGATGCCGTGATTTCGAAACGCGCATGGATCGAATTAACCGGACGGCGGAGAAACTTGCGGATTATTTGAGTACGCATGCGAAGATCGAAAGGATTTACTACCCGAAGTATGACAATCGGGCGAACTACAGTTCGGTAATTCGCACGCGGGGTGGTTTCGGAGGATTGATGTCGGTGGTGGTGAAAGATGCGGACCGAAACGCGATGGCATTCTACGATCATCTTCGTGTATGCAAGGGGCCGAGTCTTGGCGCGAATTACACGCTTGCGTGTCCGTACACTTTACTTGCGCATTATGATGAGCTCGATTCAGTGGCGGCGCAGGGAGTTTCCCCGTATCTTGTCCGCGTGTCAGTTGGGCTTGAGGATCTTACGGAATTGAAGGCCCGGTTCGATGAGGCGCTTAGTTACGTGGACTAGTTTTTGTCGTCGACTTTTTTTCGGGCACCGGTGTCGGTGTATCGGGCGGGTTGTTTGCGCCCACGATACGTCCGGGTCCTTTCGGTCCTTTCGGAACGGTCAGGGTCATGGGTTCCGAGAGCGTCTTTCCAGTCAGAGTCGTACCGGGAGCCAAGATGATCGTACCGCCCTGTTTGACGGCATCGACGGCTTTCTCAAGCGATCCGAATGGTGAGTCTTTGGTGCCGAGTGCCGTAGGGGATTCCTTTCCTCCGACCCAAACTAGATCCATAGAGTTTGAAAAGATGACTATGAGATTTGCAAGCTCGTCGAGGGAGATTGCCCAATCGCGATTGACATCAATGGCATCGAATTCTTTTAGATCCAGTTTTGCGAAGCGGGATTGAACTTCCTTGTAGGATAGGAGGTCGTCGTGATTTTGGTCGATGTCGATGAAATTGGTGTGGAGCGCAGTTGATGAAGCGAAGAGTGAACCACTAATGGTGACCTTCGTTTTTCTGCGCAGAGCCTGCACATGAACAGTTCGCGCCAGGGTTCCGAGGGGATTGCCGTCGAGATTGATGGTTTTGAAGGGTGCGCGACTTTGGATAAGGGGGTGAATGTCTTCGATGTCGTTGTAACGCAGATTTAATCTCGCAAGTTTTTGCAGCCCCCGCAAGGGTTCGATGTTGCGGACATGGCTCTTTGCCATGGTAAGTTCGGCCAGATTGGTCAATCGGTTTAAGTGTGCAAGATCTCCGTCAAAGCGGGACGATTCAAGGGACAACTTTGCCAGGCGGGTAAGATTTTTCAGCGGCGCGACAGATCTGACGGGATTTTGGCGGACTGAGAGAGACTTGAGATTCGTCAGACCTTCGAGCGGCACCAAGTTTTCGATACGATTTTGATCTGCGCTGAATTCCGTCAGGTCAACCAATGTGGACATCGGAGCGAGATCGACGATGCCGTTTCGGCTAACGCGCAGGTCTTTCAGTTGGCCGAGCGCCTGGATACCTTCGAGTTGAGTGATCCGGTTTTCATCTGCATGCAGGGATTCCAGCCGAGACAATGTGGAGAGGGGAGTTAACTCCTCGGTGGCGTTTGCGTTGAGCCTGAGTGCGCGCAGTTTCGACAGTCCGGCAAGGGGCGAACAATCGACGATAAGATTGGTGTTCAGGTTGAGGTACGTCAGCGCAGTGAGTGATTTCAATGGCGTCAGATCGGATATGCGATTGTCGCTGAGATTCAGATATTTGAGGTGGACGAGCGTCGATAATGGTGTCAGATCTGAGATGAAATTTCCGCGTAGAACAAGCTTTTGAAGTTTTGGAAAATGCGCAAGTTGTGTCAAATCGATGCGACCAGCGTATTTGATCTCGAGTTCTGTGACGGATGAAAGTTGTTCTTCGGTGAACACGTTTCCTTCGATACCGAGCTGGTTACCGACTGCGCGCACGAATACATCCGACAGTTCAGGGGGGTCGTGATCTACCGCCTGGCTGTGGCTCGCGATACCCGATAGCGTTACAAGTATCATTGTGGCTATTGTTCGGGAGTGCATGTTCTATTTTTGTCCTGTTTGGCGCAAAGCGATGTATATGAATAACGAATTCCGATGACTAAAGGTTTACTTGCTGCCTCGCCGCTCGCCCGTCTGAGTGCATAAGGGGGATCGGCCAGAGCCAGGTACTATTAGTCGTCGGTATTGATAAAGGGGCTAGGGGTTTCGGGGGTAATGACTACGCCGGGCAGTGTGTTTGTTAGCGTACCTCCCGCGACGACGAGCGTGCCGTTTACAAAAACGAAGTTTACGCCGTCAGCGAATTGATGGGGAGAAAAGTAGGTGGCGCGATCCCGTATGTTATCCAGATCGATGACAGTGATGTCGGCTTTATCGCCTTCGCGGAGGAGTCCGCGATTGGTGAAGCCCATGATTTTGGCTGGCAGGCCGGTCATGGTGTGAATGGCTTGTTCGATGTTCAGAACTTTCTTTTCGCGGACGAGTTGATTGATTTTCCGGGGAAAGGTTCCATAGTATCTGGCGTGTATAAGGCCGTCTTCGCGCAGTGCGATTCCGGCATCGGAGGCGGTGGCAACCCAGGGCTGTGTTGAGAATGCCTCGACATCGTTTATGTCCATAGAGAATCCTCGCAGGACGGCACCGCCGAAGCGGCTTGAGTAACCTTCAATCTGGAAGAGATAGACCATTTTAACGGGATCGACTTCTTTTTCGTAGGCTATCTGAGCGAGACTTTTCCCAATGAATGAGCGGTCTGGATGGCGGAGGATGAGTACGCGTTCAGCACCTCCGCGTCGCCGGATACTGTGGCGGACATCGTTCTCCAGTTGCTTGGCGCGCAGGGGATCTTTCATTACCTGGAGTAAGGCCAGTTCGTAGTCGTCGTTTTCGCCCTCGTATTCTTCGAGAATCCAGTATGGGAGCAGGACGACTGATCCGTCGCTGCCGGAACTGGTGTAGGGGTATTGATCGGCGTAGATGTTTACGCCGCGTGCGCGTGCGTCTTCGATGGCCTGGATTATTGCGCCGCTGTTGCCCCAGTAATCCACGCCGCGGGCTTTGATATGGGTAGCGACGACTGTTGCGCCGGTGGTCTCGCCGATTTTGATGACTTCGTGAATATTGTCGAGCATGGTGGGTTGATCGTCGGAATCTCTGCTGGGGGTGACCCACATGGGATCGATCCCGGAACTTCGTTCGTGAACAATATACACACCCTGGTACGGAACGATTTCTTCTACGAGCGCGATGAGCTCTTCGGTGGTACTCCAGATGCCGGGTTCGTATTCGAGTCCGGCGGTCATACCGAATGCACCTGCCTCCATGCCTTCGCGGAGAAGGATTTTCATTGCTTCGAGTTCATCGTCGGTTGCCCCGCGCTGTTTGTTGGCACCCTTGAGGGCGGTACGGCGAATGGTGTTGTGTCCTACCATGAGAGCGGCGTTTACGCCCATGCCTCTTTCAGACAGTTGTGCTTTCTGGCGGGAGATGTCCTGTGGGCTTCTACCGTCCTGATTGACGACGACGGTCGTGATGCCCTGGGAGACTAGGTTGCGGGCGGCTCGGCGTTTGGGGTTGCGTGAACGGAGTCCAGCATTGTCTTCGGGGCCGTCTGCGTGGCTGTGGAGGTCGATGAATCCTGGAACGACGTATCTATCGGTGACATCAATGCGGGCATTTGTGACAGCATCGGTTAAATCGCCAATGGAAATGATGGTATCGCCGATTATTCCGATGTCTGCTTTAGCGGGAGGTGCGCCTGTCCCGTCAATAATTTGCCCGCCGGAGAGGATGATATCGAAAGTCTGCAGATCTTCGCCGTATGCAACGGCAGTGCATAAAAATAGCGCAACGGCCCAGCAATATTGCCCTCGACGAACTGCGTGACGGCGCATTAAGCAACTCCCTATTTATCCGTGGTTTTTCGACTTAATCGAGTGCGAATTCTACTGTACCAGACCTGATTTTGCATTGGCAGACGAGCCTCTGACCGTTTGGAAGGTCAAATTCGTCTTCTTTTTCGTTCTTTGGGTCGAGATTATCGGCCCCCTGGGTGACAATCGACATGCAGGTGCCGCATATACCGTCCTGACAGCCGAAAGGGAGGCCGAGATCTTCGCAGGCCTCCATTACCTTTGTACCGTCTTCTACTTTCCGTTCGTCCCCTTCAAAAATCACTTTTGCCATCTATATAGCCTCAAAATGTAGTGTTCGTTATGTATTGATGATTCAAAACTGCTCCAATTCTACCCGTTTGCGTGAAAAATAACAATAGTACGGGGGAATTGGACGAGATGATTGATGCCGCGGGGGTGACCGCATTCCCTGATCGGTGTCCCCTATATACTCAGCGCGGGTGTTGCGTCGTGGGACAGCGCGAGGATTTTTCTTGACCGATAATGGGATTGACAGGATTGACATATCGCAATTAAGAGGTGATTCACGGGTCTGTGGGAAATGAGAGGGTGACGATTGTAAGTTGTTTTTAAGTATATGGTTATAAAAGTAAATTGTTGATAAAAATAGCTCTGAGTACGGTGTATGCACCGATGGATTATTGTCGGAGTTTTGGGTCCATTGCGTCTCGGAAGCCTTCGCCTACTAGGTTGAAGGCTGTGACAGTGATGAAGATTGCGGCTCCAGGGAACAGGACTAGCCACCAGGCGAAGTCTACGTAGGCTTTTGATTGGGAGAGGATTTCGCCCCAGGAGGCTGTCGGGGGTCGTACGCCGAGGCCGAGAAAGGACAGGGAGGTTTCTATCAGGATTGCGCCTGCGATTCCGAAGGTCGCGTTTACGAGGATTGGGGCCATGGCATTGGGGAGAATATGTCGGAACATGATTCTGGTGTCGGTGAGTCCTGTTGCGCGTGCGGCGGTTGCGAAGTCTGAGTCGCGGAGTTTGAGGTATTCGCCGCGTACGAGTCTTGCTACGGATGGGGAGCCGATTACTCCGATGACGAACATGATAATCCATATTGAGCGACCGAGGTAGGCGATGAGGGCGAGGATGAGGATTAGGGAGGGGAAGCAGAGCATGATTTCGATGATGCGGAGGATGAGCATGTCGACTTTTCCACCGTAGAAGCCTGCGGCTGCGCCCATGACGATGCCGATGAGGATGGAGATACCGACGGCGATGAATCCGACTGACATTGATATCTGGGTGCCCCAGATGAGTCGGGAAAGGATGTCGCGTCCCCGGTCGTCTGTGCCGAGGAGATGGTTTTCGTCCGGGGGATTGAGTCTATTTCGGAGGTCTGATCGTTCGGGTGCGTAGGGAATCCACGCGTATATGGCGGTTTCGTTTTCGCCGGGCCGCCATCGGTCGAATTGTACGGACACCAGATCTTTGTATTTAATGACGTTTGGGATGATGTAGGTTTTGTCTTCTTTGACGAGGTAGATGGGTTTTTCTCCGGCGAGGAAGGGCGCGAATATGGCTACTGCGAAGAGGAACATGAGTACGATGAGTCCGGCGATCGCAAATTTGTTGCGTTTGAATTGGCGGTATACGATAGCCCAGTAGTTCTGGCTGAGCCTGCGTTCACTACTATTTTCTTCGGGCCTGGTCATTCGAATTTAATCCTCGGATCGGTGATGGCATAGAGGATGTCGGAGATGATGAGTCCTACGAGGGTGAGGATTGAGGTGATGGCGAAGATGCCCATGACGGTTGGGTAGTCTCTGCCGAGGATTGATTCGTAGAAGAGGCGTCCCATGCCGGGGATTGAGAATATGGATTCGATGATGACAGATCCGCCGATCATGGAGGGGATGAGTGTTCCGAGGATAGTGATGATTGGGATGAGGGAGTTTCGGAGTGCGTATTTGAAGATTACGATGCGTTCGGAGAATCCGTAAGCGCGTGAGGTTCTGATGTAGTCTTGTCTTACTACTTCGATGAGTCCTGCGCGTGCGTATCTTGAGATGGTAGCGAAGCCTCCGTAGGTGAGGCAGAATACAGGTAGGCAGAAGTGCCACATGCGGTCGGTAAACCATTGCCAGAATGGCCAGTCTTTTGATCCTGCGGTGCCGAAGCCGTAGATGGGGAACCATCGGAAGTGGAGGACGTGTTCGAGGATCCATTGGACGGCTCCCCATTCGACGATGCCGATGCGGGTGAAGCCGTTTTCGCAAAGGGTGTGGAGGGTGGCTGATCCGCCGCCTCCGCCGAGGAAGTACATGAGGAGCATGGCGACCCAGAAGCTGGGCAGGGAGTAGAGGATGAAGAGGGTGAGGGTTATGGCGTTGTCTGATTTTGTGAATTGGTGTGTGGCGGAGTAGGTGCCGACGGGTATTGAGACGAGGTATATGAGGACGAGGGCAATGGT
>DTSJ01000460.1:1966-6673 GCA_012965445.1 Candidatus Hydrogenedentota bacterium | reverse complement strand
ACGAGACGAATAACGCTGTAATCCAATTGCGCGTCAAGGTAACGGTCCTTTCCCGGAACGTGTCCATACCAAGCTGGATTATACCACGCCCTTGCACGAAACTAGAGTAAATCATCAACATCTAAATAACTTTACCCGGACCGGAGACATCGAATCTTACGATAATCCTTTCGATCCGGTAAAGTTATTCACGCCAAGTGTATCAAGTCAATGAAAAGCTATCTAGCTCGCTTCATCATCGATATTTGTAGTTTTATTAGAATCGGACAGTTTGTGCTGGCTTTCGATGAGCAGGTCGTCGACGATAAGCCATCGTTCGAACCATAGTTTCAGCAAGGTCGCAAGATAGCGGCGCCCCATAGCGCGCAGTTTCAGATTGGACTGCCCCCAGGTCCGGCCTTCCCATCCGATAGGAATCTGCTTGATTCGGTACCGTCGTATCAGTGCAGATAAAGAAAGCTCAATGGTTATGTTGAAATGCGCGGCCTTCAGCGGGCTGATATCGTCGATGACGGGCCGGCGATACACCTTAAAGGCGTTGGTCATGTCGTTGAACGGCGTCACGAATAGCAGGCGAATCGCGTTGTTGACGATGCGCTGTATAATGAGCTTGACGGGGGGATAGTTGGTCACCTTACTCCCGGACGTGAAGCGCGACCCGAATACGCAGTCCCAGCCTTCCTCGATGGTTCTATAGCACTGCACGACATCTTCTGGTCTGTCTGAGAGATCGGCCATGACAATTGCGACTACTTCGCCCGTGATGTTGTCCAGTCCGTAGCGTATAGCGCGTCCAAAGCCGCCTGGCATCGGGTTGTTTACCAGATTGATTTCCGGATAATCCTGCTGGAGTTTCACGACGATTTCGCCTGTGTCGTCTATGCTGTTGTCGTTCACAATCACCAGTTCAAAGGGGATTGATTCGCCGCGGAGGGCTCCGGCGAGCCCAGGAACGGTTTCGAGGATATTCCGGGATTCGTTGTACGCAGGGATCACGATTGAATAGAGCAGGGTATTCTTCGGCACAGGGGTGAGCGTGTCCGTATGCGTTTGCGTCATGAAGTCCTCCGGGAAAGTGCCAGTATAGTGACTGCCCCCGATGCCTTCAACTTTGTTGAGCATTTGCACATTTGGTACTGAATTGATTCTCGGTACTTTGCTACACTGAGGCGATTGTTTTTGAGTCGATTTTGGAGATTATTTGAAATGAGAGAAACAGTACTTGCTTCTTTTCGAAATATGCGTTCTTTGACCCTATGTCTGTTGTTGTCCGCCTGTTCCGCGTCGGATCAGTCTGACGCTGCTGAAGGGCGTGTGATTATATTGGGATTTGACGGGGTGGACCCTGGAATCGTCACTGAAATGATGGATGCGGGGGAGTTGCCGAATCTAAGCAAACTTCGTGACCAGGGGAGTTTCTCGAAGCTGGGCTCGAGCAATCCGCCCCAGTCGCCGACGGCGTGGTCGTCGTTTGCCACGAGCAAACACGCGGGGAATCACGGGATCTATGATTTTGTGATTCGGAATCCCAGGAATTATTTTCCCGGCGTGGGTTTCGGGAGTGTGGAGTCGGCAACGCTGAATCCAGACGGGTCCTATAAATCTCCGCCGAGATTCAAGAATATTCGGAAAGGACGCACGTTCTGGAAGGTCGCCAGCAATGAGGGCGTACGTGCAAAGGTATTGTCTGTGCCTTTTGCTTTTCCAGCAGACACGCTAGAGGAGGGATGTATGATTTCCGGACTCGGCGTCCCTGATCTGCGGGGGATGACGAGCATTTTCCTTCTCATGTCCGACGGCTACACCAAGCGCACTCAGATTTCCGGCGGATACAAGGTACCTCTTGTGTTTGAGGGGGATATGGCCGAAGTCGAAATTGAAGGTGTCAAGATTCCTCAGAAACGACCAACACAATACTCGAAAGTGTCGATTTCAATCGAAGCAGATCGCCAGGCGAAACGCGTCACTATCGTGCTTCCAGACAAGACTATCGAACTAGATGAAGGAACCTGGTCGCCGTGGATTGAATGGACCTTTGACGTGTCAGCGAAAGAAAAGGCCCACGCGATCAGTCGTTTTCATGCTCTGGAAGCGGGAGAGCAAGTGCGCCTGTACATGACCTGCCTTCAGTTTGATCCGCGCGATCAATATATCCCGATGACTTCGCCGCCGTCTTATGGACAAGAATTGTTCGATCGCTACGGTTTTTTCAAAACCATCGGGTGGATTTATGATACGCACGCGCTGCGTCAGGGCGGATTGACTGAGGAGTTGTTTCTGGATGACGTTGGGAAGACGATGGGGTGGCGCGAGACGCTGACGCTCGACGAAATTGATGCAGGGAAATTTGAACTGCTGATATCCGCCTGGACAGGTACTGACCGGGTCGGACATTTGTTCTGGCATCACCGGGACGAAAAGCATCCGATGTATACAGAGGAAGGCAATGCGGAGTACGGCCAGGCCGTCGAGGACACGTATCGGCGCATGGACGCGACTGTGGGGAAGGTCATGGATCGGCTTAAGGAGGACGATCTGCTGATGGTGATGTCTGACCATGGATTTCACAGTTTCCGGAAGGGATTTAATGTAAACACCTGGCTGATCCGAAATGGGTATCTTTCAGTGACGGGTCAAACGGATGCTACCACGGCTTACAATTCGACACCCTATTTGCAAGGTTATGACTGGCCCAGAACGCAAGCGTACAGCATCGGACTCGGTAGCGTATTTCTGAACATTAAGGGTCGCGAAGGCAAGGGGACGGTTGCCCCAAGCCAGGCTGAGGATCTGATAGCGGAGATACGAGGAAAACTACTGGATGTGGTTGACCCGGATACTGGCGACAAGATATTTACCGAGATATATACCCGCGACTTTTACTCAGGCAGTGCCACCAAGAACGCGCCCGATTTGCAGCTTGGATATGCAGAAGGGTATCAGGCTACCAAGCCGAGCGCTTCGGGGGCGGCCCAGAAAGAAATATTTACGGTGAACGACGATAAATGGAGCGGCGAGCACGCGGCGTCGGACATCGCGACTACTTCGGGTGTTTTCTTTTCGAACAGGCCGCAGAAAAAGGACAATCCGCATCTGGTGGATATCGGAGTGACAGCTCTGGAGTATCTTGGGAAGCCTGTACCTTCGGATTTCGAAGGGGAGAATATTTTCTAGGGGATCGCGGGCGGATTTACGGCTTGTTTGCGAATGAGACGTTCCATTTCTCCGGTGAGTTCGTCGACGTAGTTGCAGGTGTAGATGAAAACGATGTCTTCGTCTATGTAACGCCGGAAGTCTGCGAAGAAGATTCCGTTTCCGCCGTTGTGGGTGATGAGGGTAGTGTCGCGTTCGGTGGTGGCGATTGCCCAGCCGTAGCCGTAATGCCAGTTTCCCGAGTCGTCCTCGGCGACGTGGCGCTTGAAGAGTTTCCTACGCGCTTTCTTGTTGAGGACAGTGTCGTCCAACAACGCAAGATGCCATTTGTACATGTCGAGCACGGTTGACATGATGCCTCCGTTCGCGCGGAGGTTCCAGTAGGGGCCGTCGGTGTCCCAATTTTTATCAAGCAGCGTTCCCCATTTCCCGTCGGCGGTATATCCTTGCGCCAGACGCGATTTGTCCCAGTCCGGCAGAAGGTATCCTGTATCGTTCATTCCAACGGGAATGAAGAGGTTGTCACGAAGATATTGGTCGTAGGATTGACCGGACACTTTTTCAACGATGGCTCCGAGCATGCTGTAGCCGGCGTTGGAGTAGCGATGACGCTCGCCGGGATCGGTTCGATTCCGCGCGCTGAACATCTTCTCCATATATTCCTCGCGCCCGACAGGATCGAAGTCGTCGGCATAGTCACTCTTGAATCCGGCGGTGTGGGTAAGGAGATGATGGAGTGTAATGTCCTTTTTGTCTTTGGGTACGTTGTTGAAAAATTTTGTAATTTTGTCGATGGTTTTGAGTTTGCCCTGCATTTCGAGTTTAAGAATGGCTGCCCCTGTGAACTGTTTGGTGATCGAACCGAACGTGAACACGGTCTGGGGAGAGTTTGAAATGTTTTCCTCGCGATCTGCGAGACCGTATCCGTTGGCGAGTATGACCTTTCCTTCTTTAGCGACGAGGATTGTGCCGGAGAAGCCCTGTTCGGTGAGCTGCTGCATGAACTCGTGGTATTCCTGACCGTCGGGACCTTCAATGATGATGCTATCGTCTGCAAACAGCGGTAGTGATAAAATGCAGGCGGCAAACGAAAGCGTGATTTTTCGCATCGATATGATGTTCTCCCAACCGTTGATGTTCTACTGTTGCAATGTACTTTACACTGACTACTTTAGTACACTTCGGGTTTTCAAGCAAGCCCGAAATGCGTCGCACTCCTCAATTGACGGACACTCCTATTCGTTGGATTCACGTGAACTGAAATATCTGGTGCTGTTGAATATCGTCGTAACCATCTGGGGCATGACGGCGATTCTGGGGAAGCTGATCTCGGTGGGGTCGGGTGTGCTGGTCTGGTACCGGATGCTGATCGCTATCGCGGGAATCGTCGCGTACTTCTTGATAGCGCGAAAGACCTTCAGGCTACCCCGCGCAATGCTGGTTAAGACCCTTTTGGTTGGACTTCTGGTGGCGACGCACTGGGTGTGCTTTTTCGAAGCGATCAAAATTGCGAACGTATCGATTATGCTGGTGTGTCTTTCGCTGGCGCCGTTC
>DTSJ01000460.1:0-1956 GCA_012965445.1 Candidatus Hydrogenedentota bacterium | reverse complement strand
TTATTTCGTTTATCGAGCCGCTGCTGTTCAAGCGCCGTTTTCGCGCCTACGAGGGAATACTTGGCGTGTCGAGCGTGATCGGAATGGCGAGCGTTTTTGCGTTCGAGTATCATTATCTTGCGGGTATTTTAATCGGCATCGTATCGGTCTTGTTTTCTTCGCTGTTTGCGGTTATCAACGGGATTCTGGTGAGAACCTGTGAGGCGCGATTGATATCGTTCTACGAACTGATCGGGGGCTGGTTTGGCGTGAGTCTGTACGTCCTGGTGTTTCAGCGAACCCCTCTGATTGATTTCGAATTGGCGTGGTCCGACACGGGGTATCTGCTGCTTCTCGGGCTCTTATGCACTTCTTTTGCGTATATCGCCAGTGTCGAAGTGATGAAAGTACTCACCCCATTTACGACGATGCTGATTGTGAATTTAGAGCCCCTATACGGTATAGTCTTGGCTTTACTGGTGTTCGGTGAATCCGAGTACATGAGCTGGGGCTTCTACTTTGGCGGAGCCCTCATTATTGTCAGCATATTCGCGAATGGATTTTTGAGAAGGCGATTTGATCCTTCGCTTCGAGGAAAGGACATACAAGCAGCATGAGCAGTGACACCGAGAATAATATCGAAGTTCCGCCGACGTTCAAGGATTTGTCCGAGAAGGCATTGACCGGGCGGCCGGAACTGTTGCAACAGCGTGCGGAAAGAAGCACAGATCTGCCGCTGCGGTATTGGAACCAACAGGCGCAGTTTACGACGCCCGCGTCGGGTACGCCTGAAAAGGCGATTAAGGGACTCACGTCTGTCGTCAAAATTCTTGATCGCTTCGAGATTTCGGGCGACGATATTGTAGAGCGCACAGGTGCGCCGAGCGACGTGATCAACGGCTTGATCAATCAGGATAACAGGCATTCCCCGTTCGTGATGGTGGATGCGGAAGATGCTGTCGCATTTACTGACGAGTCGAGTCAGCGAGCGCGAAACGGCGCTGTTCGCGTGTTCACAGAGGAGGACTGGGGTACGACACTGCCATTTTTCAGGCCGTCTGGGTTGCAGCTTCAAAGCTGCGTGGATGATTTGATGTCGGTCCTACCTCATGCCGTGGCGGGGCGTAGTCCGGAAGAATTTCCGATAGCGGGAATCGTTTGGCCGAAGACCGAGCATCCCGAGGAATTGGAATGGGTGTGTTCGGTGCTGCTCGATATTGAGAAAAAGCTGGGTCTGGAGGAAAATCAAATTAAGCTGGAGTTTCTCGTCGAGTCGGGTCACGGGCTTTCGCAGTTGAAAGAACTTACGCAGGTGTGTATTCAGCGGCTCGCCGGGATTATCTGGGGGATCGCGGATTACAGTGCGGACACGAATTTGCCCTCAATTGAGAACGCGCATCCGCTGTGCGACTGGGCGCGGTACGAGATTGTGAATGTTGCGGGCGCGGTGAATGTCCCAGCAATTGACAATATGACGCTGATGTATCCGACGCCGATCCATCGGGGGGCTGACCTGTCTGACAAGCAGCAGCAGGAGAACAAGGACAAGATTCTGGATGCGCTGAAGGAGGTCTACGACGACGCGCTGCACGGAATTTATCTAGGAATGTCCGGGAAATGGGTTGGACATCCGCTTCAACTGCTGATGGTGATGGCGGCGTATCGTAATGCGATTCCGCAGGCACAGATCGAAAAAGATCTCAAGGAGATTGATGCGTATACACAGAGCGTGGAAGGCGGCGCAGGGGCTACCATGCTGGGAGACGGGAGGCAACAATATATGGCTGATCGCGCGACGGACAGGCATCTGCGGGCGCGTCTTCGTCGTGCTACCGCGTGGGGTGCACTGCCTACCCAGAAGGCTGTCGACCTCGGCATTATTTCGGCGGCGGAACAGTCTCAACTGGAGCTGTAGCGATGGGCGCCGGAGCAGAGGGAAATTTTTTCGAGGACTTCGCGGTCGGACAAACGCTGAGG
>DTSJ01000459.1 GCA_012965445.1 Candidatus Hydrogenedentota bacterium | reverse complement strand
AAAAGGCCGCCTACCTTCAGCAAAGAAATAGTCCGCATTTTCCAAAACCGCTGTCAGCGCTGCCACCACGTAGGTGCGCCCTTTGCCCCCATGCCGTTGACCAACTACAAGGAAGTCCGACCCTGGGCCAAATCCATCCAGAAAAAAGTCGTCCTGAAAGAAATGCCACCCTGGTACGCTGATTCTTCCCCTGGCGAATTCACCAACGACATCTCCATCTCCCAGCAGGAGATCGACACCATCTCACAGTGGGTAAATGCCCGCGCTCCTCAAGGCAGCCGCGCCGATCTGCCTCCAATGAAAACTTTTGAGAACACTTGGCAAATTGGAGAACCAGACATAGTCATCGACACCGGCATCGATTTCAACGTCCCCGCGACAGGAACACTGCCGCTTCGAAATTTCAGTGTACAGACGAATTTCGGCGAAGACAGATGGCTCTCTGCAATCGAAGCACGCCCGGGTAATCTCGCGGTTGTCCATCAGGTCGTCTTCTCCGTTCAAAATCCAGAAGAAGCTCAGCGACTCCCCGACGGAGGTACTCTCGGCGATCATCAACTAGGCGTCTACTTCCGCGGCGAAACCTCGTCCAGTTACAAAGAAGGAGAAGGCAAGCTCATTAAGTCCGGAGCCACGATCAACTTTCAGATACTCTACGTTCCCAACGGAACCGCTGCGACAGACCGCTCGCGAGTCGCCCTGAAGTTTCACACGAAGCCTGTGCGCAAACACGTCGTTACCCGCGGCATTTCCGAAACCCGATTCGAAATCCCGCCGCACATCGCCGAATTCCCGATATACACGACCTACACCTTCGACGAGCCAGTGACGCTAATCAGCCTGAGGCCGCACATGCACTACCGAGGACAAGGCTTCAAATACATTGCCCACCTCCCCGATGGTACCGACAACGTAATCCTGCACGTGAATCGCTACAACTACAATTGGCAAAGCACCTACTATCCCGGTAAGCCAATAGAATTACCCGTTGGAACCGTGCTCGAATGTATCGCCGTTATGAATAACTCGCACGACAACCCCCGAAATCCCGAACCGCACGCCGCAGTCCGTTTCGGTCATCAGCCCAAAGAGGAAAAGATGATCGGCTGGATCGAATACACACGCGACAACGAAGACCTGACCCTCACCGAATCGCAACGGGATTGATAATTCCCTGAACAGCCCCCTTCAGCTTCGGCTGACCCAGCACAAAAAGAAACTCCCATGCCTTGTCTGCTACGAGTTCATCCGTCTTCATATTCTCAAGAATGTAGATCCCGTTCTTCGCGAGCAGCTCCTGATGGACTGGAAATACCAAATCCGAATCCTCCGAAGGCTGCACCTCCACCCCCCACGTATCCGCACCAACAGCTACAACGTCTTTGGTCGCAAGAAACTTCGCACCCTCCACGCCCAGCCCCGGTTGCCCTGACATGAACCGAACCGGGTCGCTCGTCGCTAGTGCCTGCCACCCGGTATTCAAAATCACAACGTCCCCTTTCCCAATCTCCACGCGCTGAGTCTCCATCGCGCCCTCAATGTCCTTTCGATTGATCGCCGTGCCGACTTCCAGCATTTTCTGCCCCCGGTATCCCGCGATATCAAGCAGAACCCCGCGCGTCACAATCGGCGGCAGCTTGTCAATTCCAAACTTCGTTAGTCCGTCCGCAACCCAGAAATCCGAAATATGCACGCCGTTATAATACCGATGATCGATGCCCAAATGGCCCAGCCCGTCAATCTGACTCCCAATTCCCAGCCAGGTCATCACCCAGTCATCGTTATAGGTCA
>DTSJ01000458.1 GCA_012965445.1 Candidatus Hydrogenedentota bacterium | reverse complement strand
GAAAACTTTTCACCGATTTCACCGAAATGATTACCTCAGAAATCGGTACACCACTAGACGAAAAGGCACTTGGCAAACTCATGGTCTTCAGCGGCGTTCGAGAGTATCCCGTTCGCGTCAAATGTGCAACGCTCGCCTGGCACACGCTGGTTTCCGCTCTCGAAGACGCGCAAGGAACTGTAAGCACCGAATAAATTGACACTTATGACGCATATTGCGATCAATGGAATTCAGAATACACTTAGTGGTAGACTGTTCACCCAAATGGAGGGGGAACCACCCGTTTCACACCGAGTTCAACAAAATGGTATGGTAAACTTCCACTCCACAAACCCGGACACGCGAAACAAGGAATTTCGATTACATGCCTAACTCACTGGCAAGTCAAGAGATACTCTCGCTGGACGAGACGCTGCAGCGGATGCGCGAAAAACTCGTCGGTATCGTCCCCGATGTGGAGATCGAGATCAAAGCAGAGCTGGCCTTCAAAATAAATCGTCTCAAAGTCGAAAAAAATGCCGTAATACTAGGCCACAACTACATGGAACCCGCGCTGTTTCATTCCGTACCGGATTATGTCGGCGACTCGCTTGAACTCTCCCGAATTTCCACCGAAACCGATGCCGACACCATCCTTTTCTGCGGCGTTCAGTTCATGGCCGAAACTGCCAAGATTCTCAACCCCGATAAAACCGTCCTGATCCCGTCTCAAAAAGCTGGATGCTCTCTCGCCGAAGGCATTACTCCAGAAGACATCCGCGCACTAAGAATCGCATACCCGAATGCGCCCGTCGTAACCTACATCAATACCTACGCCGACGTGAAGGCCGAGTCCGACTATTGCTGTACTTCCGGAAACGGCTCAGCTGTCGTCCAGCACCTCTTCGATCTGGGCCACGAACACGTTATTTTTCTGCCGGACGAGTACCTAGCGCGAAACACCGCAGCCGAACTCGGCGTACAATACCTCGAACCCATTCTCGAAGGTGCAGCACACATCCTGCCCAACGAAAAATGCCTCATCGGCTGGAATGCCCGCTGCGAAGTCCACGACTTGTTCAAAGTCGAAGATGTCTACGACGCCCGCAGGCAGTTCCCCGACGTGTCCGTGATCGCTCATCCCGAATGCAGCCCGGAAGTCGTGAACGAATCGGACTTTTCCGGCAGCACCAAACAGCTCATCGACTATGTGCAGAATGTCGACGCGAAACAATATCTGCTCCTGACCGAGTGCAGTATGGGCGATAACATCGCCGCAGAAAATCCCGATAAAGACATGCTGCGCCTGTGCAGTTTCCGGTGTCCCCACATGAATCTCATCACAATGGAAGACACCCTCACCGCACTTGAGAACCTCCAATACGAAGTCCACCTCGACGCCGACATCATCAATCGCGCTCGCACTCCTATCGACCGAATGCTCGCTATATCTTAAAAAATCTCGTGATCTTTCGATCATAGCGACTGTTTCGGCACGGATCTCGTTCAATTCGCCAATGTGTTGCACAGTGACCCCACCATGAAACCAGGCATGACGGAACTCGGCGATCTCGGTGGACTTCAATCCGGAGAAATGCAGGTTACTACTGTGGGTATCAGGGTGATGATTAGAGTCGAGAAAGAATACCCTGAAGTAAGGCTCAATCGGCGAATTGCAATATACTCGCCAGAAGACCTTGAATTCGGCATGAGTAAAATTTATCAGAACTACGAAGAAATCGAACAGCCGGACCTCGGAATCGAAATCAGGATCTTCAGAGATAAAGAAGAAGCGGAAGCATGGCTCGACCAATACGCGAT
>DTSJ01000457.1 GCA_012965445.1 Candidatus Hydrogenedentota bacterium | reverse complement strand
GCGCTCAACGCGATCACCTGGGAAATGGTCGAGGAGATTCACGATGTATTGTCCCTATTGGAACGGGAACCCGAACTGCGGGTACTGATTATGACAGGCGCAGGTCGCGGATTTTGTTCCGGAACAGATCTCAAGTCCGGGCGCTCCAAGCAAAAATCCGAACCTGCTCGCGGCGTTGCCTCGCAGATGCGCAACCAGCGACGTATCGCCGATATTCCCATTCACATGCGCAAAATCCCTCAGCCCATTATCGCCGCAGTAAACGGTGTTGCCGCGGGTGGAGGGTTTTCCTTCGCGATGGCCGCCGACGTGCGGATCGCATCCTCGAACGTGCGCTTCATTGCGTCCTACATCAATATCGGAATCTCAGGAGGCGAGATCGGCAGCAGCTATTTCCTTCCCAGGCTGGTTGGCGTTTCGCGCGCATCCGAAATCCTGTATACTGGGCGCGATGTGTGGGCGGAAGAAGCCGAACGCATCGGTTTGATCTCCCGCATGGTTGACGAGGGAGAAGTAGTCTCAGCTGCACTCGAGACCGCGCGCACCATGCTCTCGAAAAGTCCCTTTGGACTCGCCATGACCAAGGAAGTATTGAATCACAGCATCGACGCACCGACACTGGAGGCCGCCGTATACACGGAAAACCGCACCCAGTCCCTCGCAGTGATGACGGATGACTTCAAGGAAGCGGTTCTCGCGTTTCAGGAAAAACGACCGCCTGCATTCAAAGGAAGTTGAGTTATGCGAATCCCGATGAGACGTAAATCGAAGTACAGCCGAATGCAGAATAATTTATGCATCTCCTGTAGACCGTTCCGATTCGTGTCCGTTCTTTTCCTTGCCTGCAGCCTGTCCCTCGCCGCCGAAGCGCAAGTAGATTTCAGCATATCTCCAAGACCTGTGGGCTCCGGAGCCAGAGCCGCCGGCATGGCCGATGCCTTCGCAGCCATCGCCGATGATGCTACCGCCGCATCGTGGAACCCTGCGGGACTCGTCCAACTCGAACGCCCTGAATTTTCAATCGTCGGTGACTGGAACAGCATCGTCGATTCATTTGAGGACGCGACACCCAACGACAATGAACGCGATCACCGTAATTCCACGACGAACTTGAACTTTGTCAGTTTCGCCTATCCCTTGCCGGTCTTTTCCGGATCGCGAAATTCTGTTATCTCGATCACCTACCAAAACCGTTTCGATCTCACCCGGGACTTCGACGTCGGAGTACACACCGACATCGATATACCCGCGCTGGGCATAATGATAGACAGTGATCTCAATTTCGACTTCGAACAGGAAGGATCGCTCGGTGTAATATCTCCTGCCTATGCAATCGAAATTACACAGAACCTGTCTTTCGGGATCGCGGTCAATTTCTGGCACAGTTCGTTTCTCTCCGACAACAGCTGGGACCAGACAGTGACGGTCGATACGATAACCACCATCGGCACCGACGCACCCACCACCACGCATCGAGTCACTAGAGACGAATATGAGGACTTCGAAGGAGAGAATTTCACGGTCGGTCTGTTGTGGAACGCAGCCCCTAAATGGAACCTCGCCCTCCGATATGACTCTGCCTTCGAAGGAGAACTTGATTTTCAAAAGAAGATCACTGGTTCAACTTCCCTTTTCGGGCCCGATACTCCGCAGATATTTCCGAAAGAAACCCAGAAAATGAGCATACCCGAAACATGGCCCGTTGGCGTGGCGTATCGCCGACGTGCCCGACTCCCGCTCGCGCTTCCGCTCCCGCCCTCCCGGTTGGTTTTGGTCCTCCCCACCCCCCTTACGTTATGCTTGCCG
>DTSJ01000456.1 GCA_012965445.1 Candidatus Hydrogenedentota bacterium | reverse complement strand
GTCGCCGGAAAATGACAATGCTGTTTCCCATTCAAAAATAACATTTTTGTTTGGATTGACGCGCAGAATGGCAAATCGAACCGCAGCAATACCCACCTTGTTCGCGATCTCTTCGCGTTCACCATCCGATAGATCCACGCACTGCTCATCCACTTTTTCGCGGGCAAGGCGTGCAGCTTCATCCAGGAAATCCTCAAGCAACACGACTTGACCCTGGCGCGTCGACATCTTGCCGTCCTTTAGCAATATATAGGCATAGTAAATCGCCTCAGGAACCTCCTTGCCGGCAGCCTTGAGAATGAGCGCGAGCTGTTCAGCGTAGAGCTTATGATCCTCACCCAGTACCTGCAGGTTTACGTCTGCCCCCTTCTCCATCTTGTCGATCGTATAGGCGAGATCACGAAAACCGTACATCGAACTTCCATTGCCCCGCCGTAGGACGAAATAGCGTCCTTCGTCCCGGTCATGTCCGATTTTCGACAGATCCACAACCAGCCGGTCATCTTCGTCAGTAAACACGGCATCGCGTTTCTCAAGCGCAGCAACGACTTCATCGAGTCGCGGATCATTCAGATACTTGGACTCCCTGTCGAAGTGATCGTACTCGATTCCCAGACGACTCAGGACCGCGACCTGCCCGTCGAGACACAGGGTTGTCACCTGATTGAATTTCGCCGCCACATCAGGGTCGCCCTCCTCCATTTTCGCAAGCATCGCATAGCCCTGCTCGGAGAACGTCTCATCTTCTTTAGCCCGATTGTTCGCGTCAACATAGGCTTGGAGGACGTTGTCGAAAGACATCGTATCAAGCGAATCATCCGTGTGCAAAACCAGCAGCCCAATCTGTTTTCCAATATCGTTCACGTAATAATGAACGTCGATGTCGTAGCCTTCGAAGCGAAACAGGCGCACTAAACTGTCTCCGTACATAGCGTTGCGCGCACGTCCGACATGCGGACTCGCATTGGGGTTGATGCTGGTGTGCTCGATAAGCATAGTCTTCTCCGATCCGGAGTCCGATGATCCGAAGTGATCTGATTCGCTCAATACCGAGTCGACGATCAATCTTGCAAAACTTCCCCGATCGAGTTTGAAATTCACGTACGGACCCGCAGCGGAAACGCTGATCACTTCCGGCCCAAACTCGACTGTATCCACAACGGCTTGCGCGAACTGCGGAGGTGCCACCGCCAATTTTTTTGCAGCTACAAATGTGCGCAGTGCAACATCGCCCAGATCCAGATTTGGAGAGGAGCCAAACTCAAGATCCGCCTCAGCGAGGTCCGAAAATTGATGCAAAATACGTGTTATCAGAACTAAAAAGGGGTTCATGCATTGCTCCATAGAAAGCCGATAGAACTGTCGAGAATCTACAACTATTTGTTCTCTTGATTCGTTTCGTTTAAACGATTGTTGAGGTTGAGCTGATACTGCTCGGATTCGGAGATTTCGCGATCCAGAATCAATATCAAATGGAATCCATACTCTGTCTCAATCGGATCACTGACAACACCAATCCGCCCGACCCACAGGTATGTATCGAAGCTTTCGACCATCTTATCATGTTCAACCCAGCCTAGCATACCGCCTTTGTCGCTGTTTGTATAGTCATCAGAGTAACTGGCGACCATCTTGTCGAAATCGGCGCCTTCATCAATTTGTCGTTTCACGTCGAGAATTTTCCGAAGCGCAACCTCACGCCCATCGGTATCGCCATACTCTGCCGCAACTAGAAGATGCTTTACTTTTACGCGGGAATTGTAGTGTTTATCTTCGTGTGTCAGGTACAACAATAGGAACATCACCGGCACTCCGATGAGAACCGCATACCAGATCCGTTTCATGTAGTCGACCGTTTCGCGGACGTTTTCCTGCTCAGACTCCCAGCCCATCCAGTAATCCTCCATACAAATTGACCCAGAAGTATATCACGATTCCGCCTATCAGGATAAAGACACCAATCATGATCGCAGTGGTCAATACAGTCGTCGCGATTTTTATCGCGTGATTTGCTTCATCCTGATGATACTTCGCAGCCTTTAGAAGCTGCCCATCCAGATTTCCCGATTGCTCACCGACGGCGAGCATTTCCCGTGCCAGAGATGTCATCATTTTGCAATCCCTGAATGATTCGACAAGCGTATGACCCCGACGTATGTATGGAACTGCGGCCAATAGGTCCTTTTCGATATAGGGGTTGCCCGTGATTTCAGCGGACTTCTCAATACATTGTATCGTGTTGATCCCGCTACCCAGCATCAGCGAAAAACTTCGAAAAAATCGTGCCATTCCAAGTTTTCGTGTCACATTGGACATCGGCCAGAGGTACGTCGACACAAGACCTGTCACCCACTTCAAAAGACCCATGCGGGACAGTGTAATGCCAATTGCCACGAGAAGAGCAAATCCGAAAAGCGCCTGCACCTGAAACGCAGCGTAGTCAGAAAAATACTGCGTAACGTCTGCGATTCCACGGCCCGAGCCATCCATTCCCGCCAGCGCAACCTTAACCATTCCCATTGCGAACGTACCCAAGAACCAACACATGCCTAGCAGAATTATCGGGTATGTCAACGCCCCTACAACCATGCGGCGCAACGCCAACTTGTCCTCATAGTAGCCAGCGAGGTCATTTAGCATAACGTCCAATTTGCCCGATTGCTCCCCGCTTCCCAGCAAACTGGCAAAATACGGCGAAAGATACTCCGACTGTTTCTCAGTCGCTTCGGCCAGCGTGTCCCCCGCAGCCAAATCCGCACCGATGCTCTCCAGAACGCGTCGGACGGCAGGATTCTTCTGCTGCGAACCCACCGAATTCATTACAGTCGTAATTGGAATCCCCGCTTCATAGGCCGTAGCAATTTGTCGGCATACTGGCACGAGATCTTTTGTACTCAATTCCTTACTCAGAATAGCCATGGGAGTTCCCCGCAAATTCAATGAATCATTGTGCTATAGTGTTCACCGTCATTGTAACAAATCGGAACCGTCCGCTGACAACCAGACATGAGCAAATTAGAACCTCACTACTCCCAAACGCCAACCGACGAACGACCATCAATCGATCGCAATCCCGTAACAATCGTACTCGACAACATCCGCAGTGCATTCAATGTTGGTTCAATCTTCCGCACATCGGATGCTGGTGCCGTCGAACATATCCATCTCTGCGGCATGACCGCACACCCGCCCCACAAAAAGCTTGAAAAAACCGCTCTTGGCGCCTTTGAGTACGTTCCCTGGACTTACCACGAACGCACCACAGATTGTCTTCGCCAACTCGGAAATCAAGGTATTAAACGAGTCGCGATCGAAGTCGCGAACGATGCCGTTTCCATGTCCAGCTTCGACTGGCCCGAACCCGTCGCCGTCGTCTTCGGTAACGAAGTCACGGGCATTAATGACCGCGTTTTGAAACATTGCGACACTGCTGTCAGAATCCCCATGCTTGGCTACAAAAACTCAATGAACGTTGCTACCGCCTATGGCGTTGTACTCTACGACATCCTCCGAGAATGGAAAGTCGTATAGCGAGCTTTTCGTTGACCTAAGACACTTGGCGTGAATAACTTTACCGGATTGCAAGGACTATCGCACGATTCGATGTCTAAGATCCGGTAAAGTTATTTAGACGAAGCCACATAACGATTTGATACCGACTGTTTCGCGTGTTTGCTTGCACAAGTATAACCGTGTTAGCATGCCTAAACACTGTATATACGGCGACGAAATCAGATTCTAGAAGTCAAAATCTGTTTCGATACGGGAAACTCGATTGGATGTATTGAGATGCGTAAATTTGCAATCTCCATTATTGTACTTATCGCGGGATTCGGCCTTTCCTATCGACTATATACAGGTCTTCAAACAAACGAATCCGAAATCGCTGCTGCCGAGTTCGAGCGTCGCGCGGCGAATATTTCTTCGGTCTTGACCAACGGCATCAAGGGCTACTCTACGGCAATTGAGGCCCTTAAGAATATAACCTCGGTGAGCCTCAAAAATTCAGACGAGCTTAACCTCGATCAACCAGAAGACTACCGAAAACTCAAAGAAGAATGGGATGGAGCGAAGGTTTTCTTGAATCAGATGGCCAAAGATGCTGAAGTCAGTTTTCCAGGACTATTAGCGTTGGGGTGGGTGCTTCCAACTCCCTATTCAGAACTAAAACAATTAGAGTTGGCTGGGAAATTTCTAATATCGCCGAAATTCAAGATTCGACAGTTCCAGGGTGATGGTCTGGTGGAGGAGATAGTGGAACTTGACGAGCATTTCCCGATCTGGTACGTCGAGCCGATGCAACAGAACGAAATTGGCTTGGGTATGGATCTTGCCTCCGCTGGCGTCACTCGAGATGCCGTGATTGAGGCACGGGATACTGGGAATACTGTCTCAACAGAGCCGATTAACTGGATCAGGGATCTGACCGGCCAGCTCGGCTTTCTCGTTTTCGATGCCGTGTATCTGAACGACGAACCGATGGCTACAACCGAGGAAAGAAGAGCAAACCTGCATTCCGTCTCGTACGGCGCTATTCATGTCGACGACATGATGAAATCTTCTCTTCGAGGTCTACGCGAGGAGGGATTGAAATTCTTCGTATTCCCGCATGCCGAGGAAATCGAGAGCGGATCGCCATCGGCCGCCCCGGTATATTCGTCGGACGGCCGACCCGAATCTTTTGAGGAATGTCGCGCAGCCGTAGCCGTATCGGGATTCGAGCAGATTTCCGTCTTTGACGTTCTGGGACGCGATTGGTCGCTTTACTCCTATCCCCAGCCAGGATTTATATCAAGATATCAATCCAAAACCCCTGCCGTCGCCTTTACCACAGGCATTCTCATTACGCTCACGCTTGCTATGTACCTGTTCCAGTCCGCACGCAGGACGCAGCGAATACAGGCACTGGTAGACGAACGAACCAGAGAGCTTTCCAGCAGTAACGAAAACTTCGAACGCGAGATGGCGGTTCGAATAGAGGCCGATGAGAGGCGACAGGAGTTGGAGAATCAACTGTTGCACACACAGAAAATGGAATCTGTAGGCCAACTCGCCGGAGGAGTCGCCCACGATTTCAACAATCTCTTGCAGGCGATTTTGGGTTACGGCGAGATGGCAATGGATAAGTTGGAGTCGGATACGCCTGAATACGGACATGTAAATCAAGTGATGGAGGCAGGGGAACGAGCGAAAGTCCTAGTCAGCCAGCTGTTGGCCTTTAGCCGCCAGCAGGTGCTCAATCTATCTGACGTGGATCTGGATAAAGTGATGGACGATTTGATCCAGATGATCCGGCGCGTCATAGGCGAGCACATCACGCTGGACGTCATTTCAGTTGGCGACCTTGGAATTGTCCGCGCCGACAGGGGTCAACTCGAACAAATTCTCGTAAATCTCTGTGTGAACGCCCGCGACGCGATGGGTGAAGGCGGCACTCTGACCATCGAAACGAGCAACATACAGTTGGACGATTCTTTTTGCAACACGCATACTGGAGCAAAACCCGGTAAATATGTGCTGTTGAGCGTTGCCGACACCGGATGCGGAATGGATGAAGATGTTATTCAGCGAATATTCGAGCCGTTCTTCACTACCAAGGAATTGGGCAAAGGAACCGGCTTGGGTTTATCTACCGTCTTCGGCATCGTTCGCCAGCATAACGGCGTCATTGATGTCCAAAGCGAGATCGACAGTGGTACTATCTTCGGAATATACTTGCCCACGGTCGGGGCAACGGATACGCAACCCTTCGAAGCGCCAACCAATTTTTCGAAAGGAGGCACTGAAACGATCCTTCTCGCCGACGATGAAGAATTAGTACGCGATGTCGCAGAGACTATGCTCAGAAAAGCCGGCTACAAGGTACTCATGGCTGTGGACGGAGACGACGCCATACAGTTATTTGACGAACATGTGGAGACCATCGATATGGCGCTGCTCGATGTCGTTATGCCCAGGGTAGGCGGAAAAGTTGTCGCGGACCATATTCTCAAACGCCGTCCAAACATACCAATTCTCTTCTGCAGTGGCTACCGCAGCGACTCCATTCACACGAACTTCATCCAGGATGACCAGCTGGAACTACTCCCGAAGCCCTACCGTCGGAGCGACCTGCTCTTGAAAGTGCGCGAGGTCATTGACAACGCAAAACAATAGGCGGACCGACGGTCACTCCGAACAGATCTGAAGCCGCAGTTTTGTGCTATGATCCCCTTCTTTCTCGCTACGTTATCGGCTTAACCAAACGGAGACAATATGGCCAAGGGCATTACCACACGCGAACAGAACTACTCTCAATGGTATATCGACATAGTGCTGAAGAGCGAAATGGCGGATTATTCTCCTGTCAAGGGCTGCATGGTTATTCGACCGACGGGATACGGAATTTGGGAGAATATACAGAAGCACTTGGACCGTATGTTTAAGGAGACGGGGCATGTGAATGCTTACTTCCCGATGTTCATTCCCGAGAGTTTTATGCAGAAAGAAGCGGAGCATGTGGAGGGGTTTGCGCCGGAATGTGCGGTCGTGACTCATGCGGGCGGTAAGAAGCTTGAGGAGCCGTTGTTCATTCGCCCTACTTCTGAAACGATGATATGGTATATGTATGGGAAGTGGATTAATTCGTATCGGGATCTGCCGATTTTGATCAATCAGTGGGCGAATGTGTGTCGTTGGGAGATGCGTACGCGATTGTTTCTACGTACCACGGAGTTTTTGTGGCAGGGGGGG
>DTSJ01000455.1 GCA_012965445.1 Candidatus Hydrogenedentota bacterium | reverse complement strand
AAATCGGCGGAAAAGCCAAAGCGGGTGCATGGGTGACTGTCCCGTAGTTCGTTCGTCGTCAATCAATTTTCGTATTTAGGGCAGTCGAGGAAACTTCGGCTGCCCTTTTTCTATTGTATACTTACGACACGTCCCAAATTTCTCTGAACAAAGGTCTTGCAGAATCGTTATTGAGGTAGAACGCGTTCGCTACTGGAAATTTAATGACTCAATCACTTTTCACACACGATAGCTGGATTCGGGATATCCTGGCCGAATACGAATCGAAGTTGATTCGATATGCCTGGGGCATCACCGGAAGCCGTGAAGAGGCCCGTGACGTGGTACAGGACACCTTTTTGAAGCTGTGCACCACTGATCGCGCCTCACTGGACGGAAAACTGGTCCCCTGGCTGTATACGGTCTGCCGAAACCGGGCCTTCGATGTGCGGAAAAAGGAGGGACGTATGTACGTTCTGACACAGGAACAGGCCGAGGCGCGACCGAGCGATTCGCCGTCTCCGGGATCGCTCGCGGAGCGCAACGAGGACCGGGCTGCAATGCTCGAAGTGCTGGACAATCTTCCCGATGACCAGCAGGAGATATTCAGACTCAAATTCGAACATGGCATGACGTATCGCGAAATCTGTTCTGTCATGAAAATGCCGTTGTCGTCCGTCAATGCGACGCTGACGAAAGCACTACGAACCATGCGGCTTAGATTACGCGGCAACGTCAACATTGCACAGGAAGGGTAACCAGCCATGAATACGATATATATACCGACCGAAGAAGAACTCACCGCTTACGCGCTGGGTGAGGTCGATGACAAACAGAAAGAAGCGATCGAAATTGCGGTGTCGATTCAGCCGGACACGAAGGTGCTGCTCGACGCGATTCGCGAGACGATTGAAATGAGCGAAGGGGTGTTCGCGGGCATCAATGCGGAAGCATTGAGCGAGGAGCAACGGGAGACGGTTGTGTCCGCGGCTAGTAACGTCGTGCGACTTCCTCGACGTAGGAGTTGGCAGCGAGTTGTTGGCTACGCGGCTGCTGCGTGTCTTGTGGCGGGAATTGTAGTGTTGAATGCATCGGACATTGGTGAACGCCTGGGACAGACTCAGCAGGCGAAATATGAGTTGACGGATGAACGAAAAAGTCTGATTCGAAAGTACGAGATCACGCAGACGGGCGAGATACCTTCGGATGTTGACTATGAACGGTTTGAGTCGATTCCTGACGAAAAACTTTTGATGGATATCAACAGACTCGCAGGAGAAACAGGGATCTATCGTTTTACGATTACCGATATCAATAATGCCGGAGCTTCGGCGGCTAGGTCTCCCAAAGACCAAGTGTCAGCGCTGAGTGAGGAACTTGTTGTAAGGGCGTATAACGCAAAGAACAAGGAAAAAGCGCGCGCCGACGTTGGTGGAGAAGCGGCAGCGGGTATCTCTGGAGGAAGAGGCGAGTTGGTGGGCGGAGCTGTAGCTCAGAATCCACAACCAGTGCCGAGAGGTCAGATAGCGGACGACAGGGATGTGATCGTGTTTTTCCAGAATGCAGCACCTGAGATACGCGAGAATGCGCCTGTCGAGACAGAAGTATTATTCAGATTCGATCAGCAGGCAGGACAAGTGCCACTTTCGTCTGGCGATTCTTCGGGAACCGGAGGCGTTCAGATTCAAGAAGGGGTTGTTCAACAGCTCGGGAATTATCAGACACAGGTAGATACGGTCACTGGCAAACCGTTGCAGACAGCGCGCGTTCCTGGATTGCAGCAATCGATCGCCTTCTATTCTGATGGTTCCACTGGCGGGACTGTGACGGAT
>DTSJ01000454.1 GCA_012965445.1 Candidatus Hydrogenedentota bacterium | reverse complement strand
CAACGCCGTACCCTAGCCTGTCGAGAGCCGTTTGACTTCCACTTCAGACCTTTGCTCAAATACGCCTTCACTTTCTATCCAACACGGAAACCCTCATGACTACAAGCCGAAACGTAACCATCTGGGATCTGCTGACCATGAGTCTCTGGTCAGCCTTCTTCGCCGTAGGTCTCGTTCCGGAATACGTATTCCACGGACTCCGCGCGCTAGCGCACGTCTCCAGCTATGCCGCCTTCGTAAACTCCTCCGCCATAATCACCTTCGCCCTGTCCGCCTATGTCGCCTTCTTCGTAGCACGCCAGTGCCGCGCCAACGGAATGCGATCAGCCGATATACAGGCAAAAGCCATTCACGTTGCTCTACTGTCGATTCTAGCCTTCCTCGAAATTCCCGGCCGCAGCCCCATCTTCGGTACCCAGACCCTCCTCGGTCTGATGCTTCAGTCTTCGTTGCAGGTGGACCAGACCCTGAAAGTAATTCTCTGGACCGTAGGCTGCACAAAACTCGCCGCCTGGCTGTATTTGTACACCCTCATGCTTCGATTTCACGTATTTGGTGTCCGCGACGTTTTCACCCGGATGCCCACCTTCTTCCTGCAGCTCCACCATGAACCGCAAGCCAGACGGGAGAATCCCAAAGACAGCAAAACCTCGCCTCCCGCCAATGAAGAGTCACTGTAAGTAGATAATACAAAAGGGGTTACATAGAATGCAGGCAGAAATACTTATGATCGGGACCGAACTGCTTCTCGGCCAGATCAACGATACAAACGCGACCTACATGGGCCAGACACTGGCTGATAACGGCATAAATCTGTTCCAGAAAACCACCGTGGGAGACAACCGTGAGCGCATCGTGGATGCGCTGAATCTCGCGCTGGATCGCTCCGATGTCGTGCTGTGTTCAGGCGGGTTGGGCCCCACCGAGGACGATCTTACGCGAGAATGTGTAGCTCAAGTGGTCGATGCGCCCTTGGAATATCACGAAGAAATCTTCGATCTGATTACGGCAATGTTTGCGCGCTACAACATTCAGCTGACCGAGAATAACAAAAAGCAGGCGCTTGTGCCGAAGGGCGGCACGGTCATCGACAATCCAAACGGCACGGCTCCGGGCCTTATGGTGGAGTGTGATCGCGGGATGATTTTTTGTATGCCGGGAGTGCCTCGCGAGTTGAAGCCGATGCTTGAAGATTCGATCATCCCGACGTTGCGCGATCGCTTCGAACTCGACAGTCTGATTCACTATCGTGTACTTCACATTTGCGGAATCGGCGAATCACGAATCGATGACATTATCGGCGACCTGATGACCGACCTGGAAAATCCGAAGGTCGGCGTACTCGCAAGTCCCGCGAAAGTTCGCGTACGAATCTCCGCGAAGGCGAACTCGAAGTCAGAAGCCAACGCGCTGATCGATCCCGTCGACGCGGAAATTCGCAGTCGTTTTCCGAACCTCATTATGGGTACCGATGACGACACTGTCGAAGGTGTTGTGAACGAATTGCTGCTCGACCGCGGCTGGACCCTGGCCGTTGTGGAGACGACGTCGGGGGGAAGTATTGGTCAGCTGATGACGGCTTTCGGCGCACAAAGTTACGTCGGCGGGCGTATCTATCCCTTGGAATCATTGGACTTAACCGACCGTGCTAAACTATCGATGGATCTCGCCGAAAAGTGTATGGTAGAATTGGCTTCCGAATGTACATTGTCTGTTGTATCTGATATTGTTGCGGGGATGACAATCGCTACATTGTTTCACCCACACGGTCGTGAAGAATGGACGGTGGGGCGTTCCGGTCGGAGTAAAGAAATGCAGGATCGCATCGCGATTCTTACACTGGAACATGTACGGCGTTTCCTTGTTGAGACGCAATAGGCTGACGTTCTACAAAGGACGATTGAGTTGACCGGATTCACTGCGGAATTCGGCACACAGGTATAAGCATGCTGAGTTTACTCGCCATAGCTTTATTTTCACAGCAACCAATCATAACTATCGATGAGGGTGTTGCATCCTACTACACAATTGCCAGCAGCAGTGACCTTACGGCCTCGGGCGAGGAAATGGTGGACGATGCGATGACTTGCGCGATGCGCTCCGGTACCTTTGGTGGTGTATACCGTGTGACCGCTGATAACGGTCGCAGTGTTGTTGTACGGCTTAATGACCGCGGGCCATATATCAAAGGCCGGGAAATCGACCTGTCCGCCGCAGCGATGTATGCGCTAGACCCCACGATGGAAAAAGGTCTGCTCAATGTGAAGATTGAGCGCATCAACGAGAGCGAAATTGCGCCCCTGTTCTAGTCGCGAATTGTACTACGCTCCCGAAGATTTTCCTACTAGTGCAGCACCACTTTGATGACGTAAAAGCCAAGCACCAGCAGTATCACGAAGACGATAGTAAGCACGTTGAACCATTTGTCGATGATCTTCTGCACAGGCGCACCGAAAACACGCAGGATTCCGGCCACGAGGAAAAATCGGGCCGATCGCCCGATGACTGTCGCCAGCGTGAACATGAAGAAATTGAGACCGAATACACCTGCGGAAATCGTGATGACTTTGTAGGGTACCGGCGTAAATGCCGCGATGAACACGAACCAGAAGTCGTACTCCTGATATATTTCCTGCACCCGCGCGAAACCATCTTCGTGAAAGCCGGGCACGTAATCGAAAAAGAACTGGTCAACCTGTCCCCATAGTCCCCAGCCAATTGCATATCCCGCCATCCCGCCGAGCACCGATCCTGCCGTGCAAATAGCCGCGTACTTCACCCACTTGTCCGTTCGCGACAGACACAACGCAATGAGCAATACGTCAGGTGGAATAGGAAAGAAGCTCGACTCGGCGAAAGCGATAAGAAACAACGCGACACCGCCGAACGGCGATTCAGCCCAGGTCAACACCCAGTCGTACAATTTGCGTACCCATTTCATAACTGTATATTTCGCTCCTTCAATATTCCAAGTGACTCGTGATTCGTGATGTCCCGATGTAGCGGCGTGACACTCACCTTGTTCTCAGATATCGCTTCAAAATCTGTTCCGTCGTGGATAATATGATCCGGTCGGAATCCGCCAATCCAGTAATACGGTTTACCACGGGGATCTTCACGCACATGTATATCCCCGCCATAGTCACGTATGCCCTGACGCGTGATTGCAAAGCCATTCAACTCGTCAAGCGGAAGCTGCGGGACATTCACGTTCAGTACGGTGTCCGGCGGAAGGCCGTGTTCCAAAACGTGACGACCGAGTACTACACCCACCTGCGCAATATCTTCGAACTCATTGGCCTCGTAGCTCGCATTGGAAATCGCGATGGAGGGAATTCCCAGCAGCATGCCTTCGTAAGCCCCTGCGACCGTGCCGGAATACGTGACATCGTCTCCCAGATTCGGACCCGGATTGATGCCCGACATGACCAGATCCGGTTTTCGCGGTAGTAACTCGTTCACCGCAAGCAACACACAGTCCGCAGGTGTCCCGTCGATATGAAAAAAGCGATCCCGGACTTTCTGTACGCGAAGCGGTCTATTTAACGATATTCCATGCCCAACGGCGCTTTTTTCCATATCCGGGGCATAAACCCAGACTTCTCCCAGAACTTCCATCGCTTGGGCGAGAACTACCAGCGCCGGCGAAAGAAAACCGTCGTCATTGGTTACAAGAATAAGTGAAGAAGTCATCGTAAGCGTAATGAAATCAAAAGGTTATAAACTAAGGAGGGTTAATTACCTACTTCAAGGGTACTCGAAACTATACCATATAGCCCTATCTGCTTCAAAAAGGACGGGTGTGTAAGTCCATGCCAGGCATGTCCTTAAACCATTGAAATCAACTAATTTAGCTCACATTTTTACTAAACTTTACATCTTGGCTGGAGATTGTTACTATTATCGTCAACGATTTGGCTTCAATCGGACTAAATTGTTATCTATCAAGTGGTTGGCGAGCCAGAAGTTTCTAAACCGATATCCATTCTCAATTGCAATCTGTGGGTATAAACCCTTAACTGGGGCTACTTTAACGGGACGATAGAACATGGCGACAAAAAAGAAGAGCGTCAAGAAGAAGGCTGCTCAGAAAAAGGTCAAAACCAAGCCAAAGCCGAAGGCCAAAGCGACCTCGAAATCCAAAGGCAAGATGCCGAGTAAAAAAGTGACAACGAAGCGTAAAAGTGTGAAATCTGGCGGCTCATCTACCAAAAAGGCTCCGAAGAAGAGGGTTAAGCCGATCGTCAGGAAGAATATAGTCACTAAAAAGAGTGCTACTACGTCGAAAAAATCGACGGCTCCCAAGAAGACCGACGCAAAATCTCCCAAGAAGTCCAAAAAGAGGGTAAAAATTAAGTCCAAAAAGAGGGTAAAAATTCTTTCGAAAAACCTCCTGGTCGATTTGGCGACTGCCATCAAGGAAGCGGTCGCGCCCGAAATGATGAATATGAAGGGACGTGAAATTGTGGGTTCATCGCAATCCGGCGATGCCACGTTTCATCTGGATGCTATCGCAGAGAAGACTCTTCTGAACTTTTTGACCAATGCCAAGCTGTCGGTGGCGTACTACAGTGAAGACGCCGGGTACACGACCTTTACGAGTGATCCGCCCACACATCTGTTGGTCGTCGATCCGATAGACGGCACCCGCGCCGCAAAGTGCGGTTTCGAAAACTGTGTCATTTCGATTTGTGCAACACGGGTTCTGGAACGCCCTACGATTGCTGATATGGACAATGCCATCGTCATGGAGCTTACAACAGATCGCTATTTTTATGCCGAACGCGGCGGCGGGGCACGGGCTTTCGTAAACGGTCATTCCAGAAAAATAAAGCTCGCGCAGCTCGATGACATCGAGCGCATGGCGTGGTCAATGACGGTGCCGGCACGCCCAGCGGAACTGATTTTTCCAGTTTCGGCGAAGCTGATCGACATCAGCAGTTTGAAAGGCGGCTTCTTCGCCTGCAATAGTAGCTCCTACAGCCTGACGCGACTACTGACCAATCAGCTGGATGCATGTGTCGATATCGCGAACCGCTTTTACCGCGATATACAGGATGTCGTTGAAGACAGCTTTATCAACGCGGGTCGAGGCGCCGTACTCGGCGTGTGTCCTTATGATTTCGCCGCAGCGCTGATGATTGCCGAAGAAGCAGGATGCATCATCACGGATGCATACGGTGGTCGGTTCGACGACGTATTGTTGCTCGATTCTTCACCGCAGAATCATCAATCTATTGTTGCCGCAACCGGTAAGTCGCTCCATGCAAAATTGTTGGGATATTACGATACCCGTATCGTCCAATTGGAAGAATTACTCCAGAAACGTTACGAAGCGAATCAGGCCTGATCTGACAGAAAATGCCGACAGGTTGATTATAATGTTTTTCAATATGTAATCAAGTGTAATTGTTGCATTTCAATCACGTTTTCATGCTGAATAGAATATTGTCTGTTCTGCTGCGAGCGCATACCTGAACGTTTAGTGAAAATAGCGGGTTTCACAGGGTAGTCGAAAGGTTCACGCCATTTGAGTTTTCTAGGATTGACCAATGAACACCACTGAAATTAAACAGGATACGTCCATCTACCGGATTAACGACCTTGCCAAATCGTACCACATGGGCGAGGTTACGGTCGACGCACTAAGGGGCGTTTCGCTCGATGTGCATCCCGGAGAATTCCTCGTTATTCTTGGACACAGCGGTTCTGGCAAAAGCACCTTGCTCAATATTATCGGCGGCCTCGATACCGCCACGTCCGGAACCGTTGAATACGAACATCGGCCTCTCAGCACCTATACCGAAAATCAGCTCACGCGTTATCGACGAAAGCACATTGGTTTCATTTTTCAGTTCTACAATCTGATGCCGAACCTGACTGCGAAAGAAAACGTGGAAATGGCTACGGAGATTTCCGACGATCCGATGCCAGCCATGGAAGCCCTGGAACAGGTTGGACTCGCCGGGCGAGAAGGTCACTTTCCGTCACAGCTTTCCGGCGGCGAACAACAGCGCGTGGCTATCGCCCGGGCGATTGCCAAGCGACCGCGGATTCTTCTGTGCGATGAGCCTACGGGCGCGCTGGATATTTCGACGGGTAAGGTTGTTCTTGAGGTATTGATGGAAGTGAACGCGAAGATGGGGACGACGCTGCTCATTATTACGCACAATGCGTCGATAGCGGGCGTGGCGAATCGAGTCATCCACATGCGGGACGGCGCGGTTCACAGAATCGATGTCAACGAATCACCCAAGTCTCTGGACGAGGTGGAATGGTAATGCGCGCGCTCACCAAGAAAATGATGCGGTCCATGTTGCGGAATCGCTCGCAGATTCTCGCAGTGGTTGCCGTGGTAACCAGTGGAACCGCGTGTTACATCTGTCTGGCTTCGCTGCAGAATAATTTGGAGCTGACGCGCGACACATACTATTCCCAGAATCGGTTCGCGGATTTCGAAATTCAACTTGAACGCGCACCGAATACCGCGTTGTTCAAGCTCCAGGAAATCCCCGGCGTGCGGCAAGTGCGCGGGCGCATCGTGGAAGACGTCAAACTGGACGTGGAAGGGGTCACGGAAGCGCGCATGGGGCGGATGGTGTCGGTGCCGGATACGGGCGGCAACTTTCTGAACAGCGTGGTGGTGAGTAAGGGAAATTTTTTCGAACCCGGTTCGCAGGATGAGGTGATTCTCAGCGAACAGTTTGCCGACGCGAACAATCTGGTCGTCGGCGACAAGCTTAAAGTCA
>DTSJ01000453.1:1563-1818 GCA_012965445.1 Candidatus Hydrogenedentota bacterium | reverse complement strand
CCGCGTTCCAGTCCTTCTCTGATGTCCGTCGCGCTGAGAACGTCCCGAACGACGTTCTGTGCCGTGAGATGGAGCAGACTGGACTTGTCTTCCATTCGCACTGACAAATCACTCAGGTTATTCTGCATGTTCGATTCGATATATGAGCGGTATTCAGGCAGCTGTTCATTGCTGATGTACAGGAATTGAATCCGATTTTCTTCGAGACGTTTTCGACTTGCCTCGGTGAATGGTGTGGCTCGGTCGGCATAGAGA
>DTSJ01000453.1:0-1524 GCA_012965445.1 Candidatus Hydrogenedentota bacterium | reverse complement strand
GGCTCCCCGGAGGATGCCTGCAGGTAGAGATCGAAATCGGTAACGGTATCGAGGCGGAGAGAAGACACTTGAACCGGAATGAATTCCCAGCCTTCTTAATAGCGCGATGAGGAAACTCTCGAGTGTCTGTGGTGACATATCTGTTGTTGATCCGACTCTTTTTAATTTGGACAGCATACCAGCCGATAGCTGGATTGGCAAGTTTGAGCACTTTAACTCATAGGTTCATTAGGGCTTTTTGTCTTGCGAGAAAACTTTCGACGAAGGAGGTGGCGGGTTGATTGAGGATTTCGTCGGGAGTGCCGATTTGGTGGCAGGTACCGTCTTTCATGATGGCAATGCGGTGGGCGAGGGTGAGGGCTTCTTCCTGATCGTGGGTGACGTAGATTGCGGTAATGCCAAGTCGTTTCTGGAGTTCGGCCAATTGGACGCGAGTTGAATGGCGCAATTCTGCGTCGAGATTGCTGAGGGGTTCGTCGAGCAGGAGGATGTCTGGATGTACAGCGATGGCGCGTGCAAGTGCGACGCGTTGCTGCTGGCCGCCGCTCAGCTCGGTGACTCGACGTTTCTCGAGGTCTTCGAGCTGGACCATGTCGAGTGCTTCGGCGATCCGAGGGGGAATTTGCTCTTTCGGTGTTTTGCGCGCTTTGAGTCCAAAGGCGACGTTCTCGTATACGTTCATGTGGGGGAAGAGAGCGTAATTCTGGAAGACCATTGCGGCATTGCGTTTTTCGGGGGGGAGGTTCGTCACGTCTTTGTCGTCGAAGTGGATGGTGCCTGTGTCGGGGGTTTCGAGTCCGGCGATAACGCGGAGCGTGGTGGTTTTGCCGCATCCGCTGTGACCAAGAAATGCGAAGAATTCGCCTTCCGCGATATCCACGGTAAAGTCTTTTACGCCGCCGCCCTGGGGGTAGAGCTTGGTGATATTGTCTATCGTAACCCGACTCATTTTGCGTCGTAAACTTCGGTTTTCCAGCGGTCGCACCAGAGCTGCTCTTTTTCAGCGAACACTTTCCAGTCGATTTTCATCGCATCTACTTTCTGTTCGTTCATCCAATCCGGGAGCAGGGAGGTATCGAGATCGTTGCGAGTGGGAACTTTGGCATATTCGTTGGCTTGATAGGCTAGGGCTTCTTGGGTCGTGACGAATTCGTAGAAAAGTTCGGCGTTTGCGCGGTGGGGCGCGCCTTCAATGACAGCGATGCCTTCCGTGAGTACGGGGGCCTGTTTGGGCAGATGAAAGTCGAACGGGAAGCCGTTGCGTTCGCGCTGGAGGACGGCATCCGGCATGATCCAGACGGTTATGAGGTCTTCGTTACGTTTCATGTGGTCGAAGAGCAGTTGGGGAGATTGCATGTAGGTTTTCGTTGCGGCATGCAGCTTCCTGAGCCATTCTATCCCGGCGTCGTCGCTTCCGGCGCGAAGGATAGTCGCTCCGATGAAGGTACGCATGGTGCCGGAGGGCAGTGGATTTCGAATGGTGATTTTCTGTTTCTTTTCGCACTCACCGCGTGCTCGTCACCC
>DTSJ01000452.1 GCA_012965445.1 Candidatus Hydrogenedentota bacterium | reverse complement strand
TCACTCATACTGGCATCGAGTCCCGATCTGGCCACCAAACTCGGCTTCGGCAAAAGTAAGATCGCGGATTTCGTCTGCTTTTTGCTGGTTCGATGATTTCTCTGTCTGGTCCACTTCTGATTCAATCGAGGGGTAGTTTCGCGCGATTCGTTCTTGTTCGAGCGCAGATAGCGGGGGAGGTTCGAAGTCTGGTTGAGACAGGGATTCGGTGGTCGCGCGCGATGCAGATGCAAGGTGCGCGAGGTCCGGTTCAAAGGTCTCGTATTTTTCAGAGGCGAGCTTTCCGGTAAGACCCGCTTGCGGACCCAACACAGCAAAAACCTGACGACCGTATCCGCGGGCGTAGAAGGTGCGGACGTCCCGATTCAGTTCCTGATCCCGAACCGGGTTCCAGCCAGTACCGGGAGAGTAGGAGTACACGGCAAGATGGCTTAGAGTTTCGATTGAACACAGGGATTCGGGAATGTGGAATTCGATCGTACTTTCAATTGGAACGTTGGCGGGTTCAACAACGGGCTCAAGGAATGGCGAGTATACAGTGAGGCTTTGAGGTACGGTGACATTCAACGAGTTGGAAAGTCCGAGGCTCATGCGTACAGGCACCGGGGCGCGCATAACGATGGCTGTTCCAGAATTGCCAGGTCGAAAGGCTATCGTTTTTCCGAGGGCATTTACGGAATGCGCTTCGACATCGGCACGGGTATACCGGGTGTGTTTGAGTCGTCGTTCAACCATTAACGCTGTCTGGTCACTGTAGTGGTCGGAGCCGGGATCTTCCGAGGTGCCGAAAGGTACATAGCTTACCGCTTTCGGAACATCGCCGAACTGGACGGCCATGGTGAATCCGCTGCCTTGTTTCGCAATCCATTTTCCGTTCTCGAAGTAGGTGTCGCCAATCCCGAACAGCGGTTCGCCTGTATAGGATCCGGCGATCGGTATGTCCTGAGTGCCGCGCCGTATCAGGTGAACTTGGCCCCACGGGATTTGGACGGTCTGGTAATAGTCACGCATCATGCGGGCAGCGTTCGCAGCGGTGTTGAGCAGATAGCGCTGCATTTCCGGGGTGTTTTGCTGAAGCATCGCGTGGAGGGCTTCTGACGCGGTAGCCCGGTGTTCGTATTCGCGGCTGAACAATGTCCACCAGACGTGAAAAAATGTCATCGCTGTACTGTCCGGACTTGCAAGAAAATCCCAGTCTTTCAGAATATTCAAGACCACCTGAAGATCGGGATGGGAGCGGTACACGTAGTCCCGGTTTACACGCGCGGCGTTGTACAAGTATGGCACCGTCTCGACAGCGAGTGGGACGACGGTGTCGTACAGGATGGATTGATTGTCTTCAAAACTGAATTTTCCGTGTTGAAACAACTGGCGAAGCCGCTTCGCCCGGTAGGAGTCTGGATCGCGCACGAACCAGTCGGCCCAACTGTCCCGCGACCATCCGGTGCCTTCCGTTACGAGCCAGGGAGGGGTGCCGGAGGCTTGTATGTAGCCGCTTTCGGGGTTGATGAGCCAGGGAAGTTGTCCAGGTGCGAGGGTGCTGCCCCAGTAGGCTCCGGGCGTATCGGTGGAAACAGGGGACTCCCACAGTGTCTTGGACAGGCGCGGCTCGAACTCGCGGTGGTCCTGCAGATAGGACTTATCGCCGACTTTGGCGTTGTAGGAGTAGAAGAGGTTTCCGCTTCTGTCGGTATATACCGCGTGAAAGAGCGGGAGCTGCTGACGGTTCCAGACCTTCTGGAACCGTTCGAGGTCCTGCGCCCGACCCATATCGAAGAGCTGTCGTAGTCCGCCGAAGTCGCGGTAACCTCCGACTTGGTAGGCATAGGGTATGCCTCGGTTGAAGGTAAGGACGGGGCCTTGGGGGGTCATATAGCGTTGGATTTGGTGCTGCGCGAGCCGATTGTTTTCCCAGACATAATAGGGTTGAGTGTCGGATTCGTTGGTATATCGGCTAGGGGCGAATTGCTGGTTTGTATTGACCGCTTGGCGCACTACGTTGGCGGCGGGGGCGTTCTGTTGTCGGGGAGGGGCTGCAACTCCGAAGATATCGGCAATGTCGGGGTCGTTGGGAGAGAGTGCCCAGCCAAGTGTCTCGTTGTGGCCCATCATGATGACGGGGAGTCCGTAGAGGGTGGCTCCGTAGACGTTGGAGTCGCGTGTGGAGAGATGGGCTTCGTACCACTGGAAGATGCCGTCGTAGTCGGTGTGGGGATTCATGACAAGTATGGACTTGCCTTCTTTGGTGCGGGCGGGGGCGAGCGCCCAGGCGTTGGCGATTGGCGTGCCTCTTGCCGGGTGGTAGATGCCTTCGTAGTCGAATGGCGCCATGGTCATGAGGTAGTGGTGGAAGAAGGAGAGGACATCGACAGGACGAACGGGCTCGGCCCAGGAAGGCCTTTTGTCGGGGTTGTCGATCATCCACGAGTTGATGCCGAGTGCGAAGCCTTCGCACAGGTCTTGTGTGGTGGCATCGAGGGTGTCGTAGGCGGCCATTGCAAGATCGGTGTGTCGCATGATTCGGGCGAAGGTGTCGGATTCGACGAATCGTTCTCCGTAGATTTCGGACGCGCGTCCGTTGGCTACCCGGTAGGCGAGGAGTATGTGTTCGAGGTGGTCTTCCGCTTGTGCGTATCCGAATGCGAATGCCATAGCTCGGGTGTTATTTGCGTAGACGTGCGGAACGCCCCATTCGTCGCGGTAGACGACGGCATCGTTCCAAAGGAGGCTTACTTCGGACTGACTTTGCGCGGATGAGGCGGATTGGGGCGCGAGTAGTGCAACAAGTATGGCTGTGAGCAGGTATCTCATTTTTGATGAATGAACCCTGGAATGGGACAATTGGGTCATTATTTCACATTGCTGATTGGAACGCAACGGGTGTGGGTATTTTGAATGCGTCATCCGCGCCGAAATGTGCTCAAGTATTGGTTTAAGGGGGTAAAATGCTGTTGATTATGCGTCCATTGCTTCTTTTGTTTCCATGCTTTTGCGGAATTGGGCCATGCCTTTCCAGAGGAGGAATGAGGCCAAGAGACCGGCGACCGTGCTTACGATTGCCAGAGACCAGTTCAGCTTGCTGTCATCGTGAAAGACGTTGACGGTGAAGAAGGACACGGCATTGGGTCCAAGTCCCATTCCGATCATGTTGACGACGAAGAGGTAGATGGCCGATGCCTGACCGCGCATACGATTCGGCATCATTTCCTGAATAGCGGCTGGTGCTACGCCGAAGGGCATTGCGGCGGTGTAGACTGCGGGACAGAGGACAATGAATGCCAGAGTGGAGTTGGGCATCAATGGAAAGGCCAGTCCCAGGGGAATGTGGCACAGAGCGGCTATGAGTCCGACGCGCATTTTCGAGTCGGCGTACCCTCTTTCACGCAGTTTGTCGGCGAAGAATCCGCCGCTTATAATTCCGAGCGTACCGACCACGATGACGATTACGCCGTATATTTTGCCTATGTCTCCACGAGCCATATCGTGGGTTCTGACAAAGAATTCGACGATCCAGAATGCGCTTCCGTAGCCAATGAAGGAGAGAAAGGCAAAGCCGACGTTGTGAAAGAAGAATGTACGCCAGTTCGCCTTGACGTATGCGAACACTTCTGGAAGGGGAACGCTTTCGGCGTTCGCATTTTTCCCCAGGCCGCGGCGTTTGGGCTCTTTGATGAGAAACATGAAGGGTACAAACATGAGTCCGGGAAGTCCGATGTAGAAGAAGACACTTTGCCAGGGTTTTACGTCGCCGATGATGGGGAGTGTGACGAATTCGGCGTCTCCGACGAAGGAAACGACGATTCCGCCGACGAGGTAGGCAAGCCCTGAGCCGATGTAGATTCCGGCGCCGTAAACGGAGATTGCAAGCGCGATGCGGTTTGGCTTAAAGAGGTCGGTTATGAGTGAGTAGGCTGATGGGGAGAGTGATGCTTCGCCCACTCCGACACCCATGCGGAACATGGCGAGCGTGGCGAAGTTTTTCGCGATTCCGCATCCCATTGACATAAGGCTCCAGACGGCGAGTCCAACGGCGATGATGGTCCGTCTGCTCTTGCTGTCTGCGAGGCGACCGAGGGGGATACCAAATATGGTGTAGAACACAGCGAAGGAGAATCCTCCAAGGAGGGCCATGTGATTGTCGGAAATGCCGAGGTCTTCTTTCATGGGGCCGACGAGAAAGCCTAGTATCTGGCGGTCGATGAAGGAGAAGATGTAGGCGATCAGGAGAATACTGACGACGAACCAGGAGTATTTTTCGCTTGGATAAGGTTCTTCTACCGATTCTGGAAGGGCTTCATTTTCGGACATTCAGTTTCTCCGGATGTGTTGAATAGCAAAGGGATTCAGAGTGACGGATTTTTGTCGGGAATGTCAATAGTCTTGTGTATGGCGCAGGGAGGCTAGAAAAAGTGAAAACCGGTTGGGACTTGGGAAAGGAACCGCAGACAGCCTTTTCTTAACGCAAAAACGGGTCAGTACAACCCGTTTCGACTGTCCACTTTTAGTGTGGCACTACACACTTATCTCTGACTAACTCCCGCTCTCTATGAGCGGTAAACTCGCCGCAGCAATAGACTGCCCCACCCGCCGACTCTTCTCGTCAGGCAGTTGAACCTTCATCGCTGCAAGCTCCGGAAACTCACGCGCAAGCACATCGTTCGCCCCCTCAAGAATCAAGTCCCCGCCCCGCCCCGAAGTACACCGTCCCAGCACAAGTACATGATTTATTTCATAGAAATCCGCATAATGTGCTAGCGTATAACCAAGATAAATCCCGATCGACCGCCAGATGTCCGTCGCGCCCTCGTGACCATCTTCCAAAAAGCCCTGAACATGCTTCAGCCGCTCAGCATCAGTCACCCCTTCAGGCAGTTCGATCCCCACCTTCGGCGCAAGCCGAAAAACGCACTGCTGCGAGAAGTAAAGCGCACCGACGCCGTAGTCTCCCGACCATTCGCAGCAGTCCGCATTGGGATTGTAATCCACTGGACAGAACGCAAGCTCATTTAGCCACTCTGTTATATTGCCCTCGGGAGTCACATATCCGCCCGCCTCACTCGAACCGAGCGCAATGCCCAGGATCGCGTTTTCCTCCAATGACATCGCCCCGGCCAGCGCGGTGACTTCTCCATCGTTCACCACGGCAATCGGGACGTCCATTTCTTTCCCGATATTGACGAACATTTCGCGCACCACATGAAAGTCCTCCTCCGCGATTCCGCGAAAGAGCGACGCGATCATTACGCGATGGTTGATATACACGCCCGCGGAACTCCCGCCGATAGCATCCACGCGCGGCATTTTTGACGCCGCAGTCTTGATCGCGGTCATCACTTCTTCATAATGATACTTCGGGCTACTGTGTTTGCGGGGATCCCAGACGACCTCTTCACTGTACACCGCTTCCCCGTCAATCACCGCAGAAACCTTCCGATCCGATGCCCCTAAATCAAACCCGATCCGACACCCTTCCAAATGCCGACCCAGAGGCGCAGACGATTCATTTTCAGCAGGCACTTCGTCCGCCGTACAGACGATGACGTCAAAGGATTTCCTGTAAACACTGTCGCCCATAAACGCCCGGTCAAATTCCCGCGATCCACCCTTCGCATAGCACTTTGCAATATATTCACCTACGCCGCTTGGGCCGCCGACATGAATCCTGCAAGCCCCGCGCTGCCAAAGCAGAAATTTCACGATCCGCTCGATATAGGACAAATTCGTGGCCGCCTCCGATGAGTCTTCCGCAAAAACGACCGTCTCATACCTCGATACCGACCCGTCCCCGCGCTCCATCCCGAGCACCAGTGGTACGCCCGTACCGGACTTAGCAACCGCCTCACGAAAGGCTCGATTCGCCAATACCGCGGGACGAAATCCAGAGTCCAACGGCGGTAGTGTTGGAGCTTCAACCAAAAAAGATGACGATGACATAAACGATATCCAGGTTACTCAACCTTTCGCTGCATTACTAGTGGCACCCGACTCCAGCCAATCATCGATCACTGGCGACAGATCTTCGAAATTCTGATAACCCGAAGTCAGCAGCGCAAGTCCCCGGTCATCCTTCAGCACAATACTCGGAAAACCCCGAATGCCGAGATTATGTCCAAACGCGAAGTCCTCATAAGTCTGTCGAAGGGTTTCCTTGTCCTCGAAAGACGCCAGAAAAGTATCCCCGTCCAGTTCATGACTCTCCGCGAGTTCCTTCAGCACCTCAGTATCAGTCAGATCCCGGCTCTCAGCATAAAACGCCCGGTGTAAAGTATCGAAAAAAGGAAACACCTCATCGCCATTGTGTTTCCGCATCACCACAGACGCCCGGCACGAAGGCTCCGTGTTGTAAATAAAACCTTCCGGCACAGCAAAGTCATAATTGAAACCCTGCCCTGTCAACTCCTCCACATGCTTCCAGTGATCAGCCAACGTAGCCTTCAACTCCTCCGTAAGCCGATGCTCATTCCCCACCCGCAGTCCACCCGTCACCAGCGAAATCTTAATCCGATCCTGATACTGGGCATGAATCCCCTGAATCACCGGAGCGAATCCGTAACACCACGAACACATCGGATCAGCAATATAAAACATCTCACGCGTCAATTCACTCATCAGTGCCAAGCTCCTTTCGCGCGACATCAACCGCCTCGCGTAGCGCCCTCGCCCTGCTCGTGATCAACTCAAAATCTCCCGCATCGACAATGTCATCATTCACAACACCCCCCCCCGCAGCGACCGAACACCCCCCAGCCCGAAAATAGCCCACCAC
>DTSJ01000451.1 GCA_012965445.1 Candidatus Hydrogenedentota bacterium | reverse complement strand
CGGTTCCCCGTAACCCGAATCACCCCCGCATCACGCGAACTCAACTCCACCAGCGCAAGCACGCCCTCCTCGACCCAGAACTCCCTCAACGTCTTCGAAAACGCCAATCGCTTTTTATATGCCGCCAACCGACTATTACCGCTCGCACCCGGAATCGGGAACTCCTCGAGCGCGCACAAATCTTCAAGGTCATACCGTCGGAACATCACGTTTTCTTCATCGATCCCGACATCCCGCGCAGAACTCACCAAAACGATCTTGCCCGCCAGCTTCCCCTTAAATTTTTCGATACCCTTCTCGTCCTCAATCTTCGCGATCACGACTTCCCCAAGCACAGGACCATCCGTCCCCGGAGTCCATGCCTTGGGCAACGCGAACAGCGGAATCGAAATCGGCGATACCATCTGAACATCCGCACGCGTAAACGACCACCCGCGCCCGAACTCCCCCCATTCCTCCAGAGCAGCATTCTCAAGTCCCCAGTCTTCCAACGACTGACGCACCCATTCCGCCGCTTCCATCTGCTGCGGCGAATTCGTAATCCGCGGCCCAATCACGTCCGTAATATGCTCGATCGTGTCCATGATTTCAGAACGATGAAAACCCTCATCCCGAATCAAATTCACCACATCCCAATCAACAGGCTCCTCGGCACCGACACCCACACAAAGCAGACCAGCAAAACAAACCATCAACACGCGAGACAAACCAGACATAAAAAGACTCCCTATTTGAGAATTTGCCACTATACCCCCAAAGCAAATGTGCAATCAATAGGGGCGAATCCCCTGACAATACGGAATACCGTGACTTAACAAAACTACCTAGAATGTGCCACTTCGCTTGACGGTACACACGCCCCCGTCACAAAAGCCAGCGCCTCGCTGGACCCATTCACGATATAATCCGTTCGAGCCATCACCTCCGGCAAATCAAACAACGGCAGTTTATACGGCCCCTCCCAAGTCTTACACCGATCATACGAATAATGTATCCGCGAATGCCCCGGCGGCGTGTTGTTCATCCGCAGCCGCATCGCGAAATCTGGGTGACTGAAATCCACAGGCTCCGTCCGTTCTACCGGACTCCTCTGCACACCGTTCGCATCCTCAAAAGAGGCCTTCTCAATCGTCCACGTCTTTCCCCCGTCAAGACTCCGCGCAAAACGAGTCAGCTCCGGTTCATCCGGATCGATCGGATGGCCCTCTCCCTCAACCCTCCGAAACGCGCCCTGCACAAACCCCACCCCGACAATAGCGCACATCACCGCAGTCACCTTGTCCCGCTGAACCGCCGCCACCCCGACAACACCAACAAATCAAGCCGCAACCTGAAATTCTGCGTGTTCGTATACACCGTCCGGTCCAGATTCCGACCAAGCACCTCCCCATAAATCCCGAGATCATGATTCGGAAAAAACAGCCCCGGTTGCCATTGCACGAGCTGCCACCCCAGCCAACCCGTAATCACCGGCACAACCAAACGACCCACCCACATCAAAACCGAATTCCTCGAACTAAGCGCCCAGCCCAGTAAGACACCCCCCGGTGCGCCCCACCCTATCCCGCACAAAAAGAACCAAAGCCACCCCCAGCCACGGTCTAACATGAATAACCTTATACCCGACATTGAACATCCCGCGAATCTATGAAACATAGTGTCCGTAGCCCAACTCGCCCCCCAGCGCAATTCTCAATCCAAGCCAAAGCGAATGCCTGGGCTGCATCTACGTGAATCGCTATCATGGTCTACTCAAGTGGCTGAGACGGCCCGAAGCGGAGCTTGCAAAGGTGAAAGAGTTCGAGGCGCAAGTCTATTT
>DTSJ01000450.1 GCA_012965445.1 Candidatus Hydrogenedentota bacterium | reverse complement strand
GCGATTCGGATGTGCAGAAGCTCACCGACGACAAGGTCGTTCAAACATTGTAAATTAATCAACAGCAGAAGTGTTCACAATGGAATTCGAAACCGTACTGCTCGACGTCTCTGAGGGCATTGCGACGCTCACACTCGATCGATCCGAGGCCTTAAACGCGATCGATATGGATCTGATTCGAGACGTTTGCGCTGCAGTCAAGTCCCTAAACGAAGACCCCGCTGCTCAAGCCCTGCTCATTACGAGTGCCTATGCAAGCACGTTCACTGGAGGCCGTCTGTTTGCCCAAGGGCGTGCGGCTTCGAGCTGTCCTGCCAAGCGCAATAACGTCGCCTTGTCGCCAAATCGCCCGACGAAATGACTGTCGATGGGCAGGCCATCGTCGTTCCACGTCAGCGGCACGCTCATGGCCGGTTGTCCCGTCATGTTGTACATGGCGGTGAACGGCGCGAATTTTCCAGCACGATAATAACCGTACACCGGATTATCCGGTTTCGCATCGAAGGTACCCAAGGGCACGGGAGGCTCACCCAGAGTCGGTGTCAGCAAAATATCGTAGTCCTGCATGAATCCGGCAATGACCCGTGAAACCCGTTGTATATGATTGATCGCCGCCATGTATTGCGCGCCCGTAATATTCGCTCCGCGTTCGTACAACGCCCAGGACAACGGCTCGACATCGTCTTCCTGCGGTTCACGACCCTGTAAGGCTGCGGCGGCAGTAATTCCGAAACGTGCGCCACATTCCCACATCGTTACGAAGGCGCGACTCATTTCAATTCCTTCGTAATCTGCCCAGGTTTCCACCACTTCGTGGCCCAGTTCCTCCACAATTTGACCGTATCAAGCGTGGCCTGAATACAATCTTCATGGATGGGTTTACCGTTCGGTGGCTTCACGGTATAGGCAATCCGGAGCCGACCGGGATCCGTCGTGACCTCGTCCAGAAATGGACGCTCCTTTGTCGGAGCCGCGTAGGGGTCGCCAAGCACGGCACCTTCGGTCGCATCCAATAATTCCTCTGCACTGACTTCGCCCTTTCGAACCAATTCTGCCTGGCCCGTGGCATCTAAATACGCTGTCTGTTCACTGATGGACATAGTTGAAATCCGTAACGAAACCCGCTATAAAAATGATGAGGTCTACCATATCACCATTCGGCCGCGATAGTGTAGGATCTGCGGCTCGTCTGAGATCCAGAGGTCCGATATATAACTCGTTTTTCGTCGTGGGTGTCGAATCGGAGTTCCTCGTTTGCTAAACTGGCTGAAGAATCGCGGGCGGACCGACAGCTTACGAGCTCAGCGACTGAAGAACGCAGATTTTTTGGAAAGGGGACGACCAATGAAAGCGGTAGTGTTTCACGAATTGGGTGGGGCGGACGTGTTGGGCGTGGAGGAATGGGAAAAACAAACTCCTGGACCGGGCGAAGTCCTTATACGTGTGACCTCTGCCGGACTGAATCGTGCAGATATCTTGTTTCAGATTGGTCGCTACTATCAAAAACCAGCGTTTCCGAGTCGCACCGGAAAAGAGGCCGCCGGATACGTGGAAGCGGTTGGTGAAGGCGTTAGGTACGAGGTAGGTGATCGTGTGGGTATCCTGGCATCCACGCTCAACGCGTCGACCCAAGGAGGAATGGCGGAATACGTTGTCGCTCCAGAACGGTTCGTTGTGCGAACGCCCGAAAGCGTGAGCGATGAAGACGCGGGCGGTATCTGGATGCAATACCTGACCGCCTATGGAGCATTGAACGGAGTCGTCAACGTGAAATCCGGCCAGCACGTGGTCATCACGGCGTCGTCGAGTTCGGTGGGCGTCGCGGCAATTCAGCTGGTCAATCGAGCGGGAGGGATTTCTATAGCGACAACGACGAGTCCTGAAAAAGTCGAACGATTGAAGGAACTCGGCGCTGCGCACGTGGTCGATACGCAAAACGAAAAGTACGTCGAACGGGTCGCTGAAATCACAGGCGGTAATGGGGCGGACGTGATTTTCGATGCGGTCACCGGCACCATGATGGCAGAACACATCGAAGTGGTCAAACGGTTTGGCTGGATATTCTTTTACGGCGTGCTGGACGTGTCACCTATGTCCGTTGACGCCGGACTACTGATAGGAAAGAACGCTACCTTGCGCGCCTATAGCGCAGCAAACCTCTACAAAGACAGTGACGCGGTTCGCGCTGCGGTGGACGATATCACTCAGGCCCTCGATTCCGATGAACTGTCGTTGGTGATTGATAGCCGATTCCCGATGGCGGACGTACAAGATGCGATACTACACATGCAAAGCAACCAACAAATCGGCAAGATCGTCGTCAATCCGTGACGTGTTTTCGCAGAAAACCATAGAACTTGCCCGTAGGGTCAAAAAACTCAGCCTAACGTCGAAAACGCACCGAACCGAGCGTACAAGTTGATTATTGAGACGAATTCGGGTATGTTAGCGGCAAATCTATAGTTCGGCCAAATTTCGAAAATGGCCAGTCTATATTGACCAAAAGTTGCCGGCTATAAAAATAACTGCCCGTCCTGAAAACTCGTACTCATTACGAGGTAACGACTTGTGACGGTCGCTGTCTAGTGACTTTTACCTCCCTGGATGGCCCGATCGATAACGAATCTCGCGGATTCGTAACGAGTGAGTCGAATCGAAGCCAAGCCTCGCTACACACGCATTTTAATTTTCGATTGACACAAGAAACGTTGTAGAATCGACTCGATCTAGTTTTTGCGAGGCACACCCATTTCAAGCCTCGGAAAACGCAATTCGGACCTCAAAAATGCCTCCGGAGAATTCCGCCAAGATTGAGGGTGTTATTTTTATAGCCGGCAACTTTTGGTCAATACTGACAGGCCATTTTCGAATTTTGGCCGAACTATAGATATCCCGATAACATAGCTGAATTCGTCTCAAAAATCAATATATGTGCTCGGTTCGGGGCGTTTTTGACGGTAGGCTGAGTTTTTTTGGCCCTACGCCTTTATGCATCACTTCCAATCGTGCGTACAACCCCGATACGATAGTCAATCAAATGGATATTTTCTCAACCTATACCCCCCGGGAGGATGTTTTTTGGACACTCTTTTTTTGATTCATTCAAAGCGGAGTCCTGTTCTCTGGCGCAAAATCGACTTCGATCCAAAATTCCTTAATAACGTCGTACCAACTTTCATCGACTTCGGGATACTCGTATAGCACATGTTTAACTGTTAACTGCTCGCATGCCTTCATAGATGGCGGCATCCTAGAATACAATTCCTGTTGAGTTTTCATCGCATACTTCCCACCCAACCGAACACCGCGAAAATACAACGCACCAAAAACCCGACTCAGCCAACGCGGACGCATCGACAACGCCCGATTCAACTTCAACTCGTAATCCGCGAACAACTGCCACTGATCGCGCATCGGACTACCCGGCTCGTACGCAAGCGAGATACAGTAATACCTGAAGTCATGAATTCGACACGCCGCCCGACCCTGCTCAGCCTTTAGCAAACTGCGCAACCCAAATGGAACACTACAATCCCCTTTGAACCAATTAGGCACCACCGGCCCATACAACTCCACGCCCTCATCTCGCAATTCTTCTCGCGTTTTAGACATCCTCATTCTCCGTTGGTGACCGTACCCCATCGCACAAACTTTATTCATCTCATCTAACCCAAAATACAACAACGGAACTCCGGTTACAACAATTCTCACCTTCCGTTAGCTAACGCAGTTAGAGATTTCGTTGATCACAAAAGGCCGCTTCGCACGGATGAGAGACTCTTCTGTATTGGAATAGAGTTTGCGCGTGGAATAGCCAGCTCCTGTGCTTATACGGGCATACGCGATGGCTCGACGGCTGATGGCGGACTAGCTGGAGTTTCCCGTAGGGTCAAAAAACTCAGCCTAACTCTTTGTACCCTTTGAATAAAGAGTTAGGCTGAGTTTTTTGACCATACGCCGGACGGGAGGGGCAACGGTGGGCGTTACGGCAATAGAGCGTAATCTCTCCCATGTTTTCCAGAGATTGGCGCTTGCGCCCCCACCCACCATCTCGTATACTGATACTGGACAATCAACCTTGCGAGGATTCCTAATGATGAATAAATCTTACACGATTATATCGACGTTACTAGCATTGGCCATTCTTTCCGGTTGCTCAACCGGCACTGATGAATCAGAAGATGGCGGCGGCAATGGAGACGTAGCACGTGCTGAAAATGAGGCGAGTGCCATCGGCTCTATGCGTACTATTGTTACCGCGGAGGCTCTGTTCAAGGCTGGCGGCGCGAAGCTCTCCGACGGAGAAACCCAATACGGAACTCTCAAAGAGCTTAGTACTACCGTTCCACCGTTCATCGATACGGTTCTTGCCAGCGGGAAGAAAAACGGTTACACATTCACACTGATAATTGGACAAGGGGTTTCCACATATACGGTGACTTCCGAGCCAGTGAATGATGCTGCCGGAACTCGGAGTTTCTTCGCTGATACAGCGGGTATCCTGAGGGTAAGCTCTGACGGTCAAGCAGCAACCAAGGATTCACCAGCGCTCCAGTAGGTATTGTTTCTAGGTGCTTGAAATATCGATAGGCTAGACGGTTGTCGCTTGGCGCATAGACCAAACGCTCCACACGCACTTGCGCCCCCACTTACTGTCTCGTATACTGCTTCCTCGAATAACGCCCTATGTCGAAGCGGGAATTTCGGAGTCCATTGAGAGGTATCTCGAGAAAGTCGTCCAAGGCGTGGAGCATTGCGCAGTATCCGGTAGTAATGTCCAGTCTGACCAATTTGGACGACACCCCTATTATTCGGCATCGTTAGAGGCATAGCTGACAGTCCGCCCAAGGGCCTACACCGCGACTTTGGTCCCGCTTTATGTCTAACGCCGTGCCACCTCAATGGCCTCTAAAAGTTCGTACGGCTCATCCGTTCCTATTCTGAACCGTCGTCCGTTCTTCATCTGAAGCTCAACGGCATCAAGGCCAGACACGTTGTATAGCCACCCATTTTGTATCTTTCGGATACCTAAACCGTAGTACCAGCGATTACGAACGACTCTACTAGACTCAATATCCTCAATCCGAAATCGCTTTCGAATGATGCCAAGGCCGAATGCGAGGGAAATATCCTCCTTACCAACGCAGACTGTGAGGGAGCGGAAAAGCGTACCGACGATGAGCAGAATGCTTGGGAGACTAAGGAGGGGGATGATGGCTTCAATCGTACTTCCGCCCATGTTCATCACTTTTACCGTAGCTAGCAGCAAGATAGTTATGGCAATACCAAGAAAGAGTCGGATGATGAATATTGCTGGTTGCCGATGCTCGTATAGATTCGTGTTCATGGGGTGGGTATACGCTAACAAGCGTATTCAGTAATACTTATAAATGGTCGGGGTGAGAGGATTTGAACCTCCGGCCTCTTCGTTGCGAACGTGATTAGAAGTATCGCTGAACTGTGTAACTCCAATGTTTTTGGTGTAATGCACGTTGCATTACTCGCACATTTTACGCCAAATTACACTGCATTACAACCCTTCACAGGTACTGTACCTGTTTAAGGATTGGTATGTAGTGACTGAAGGGGCGGGTCAACAAGCATGGATGCCGCGGGTCAAGAACGTGCGCAGCGTCCAGATAGAAAGGGACGGGTAACATTCCAGATTGGACGGTGGATGAAGTGTAGGGTGAGCGCACGTGAGTCCTGCAGTCGTCCGGGGATGGCCTTGGAAGGGTCAACAGCCCATGCCGCCGCCGCGTTCATCAGCTGGGTTGCAGTGACTTTGTTGAGCTGGACAGCGAATACGCCGAATAGTAGGTTTTGGTCACGTTCCATCAAGTGTTATTTCCGTTGGTAATTCGTGCGCCCTGCGCGACATGCAGGGAAATGCTTTGGTGCGAACTATATTACGCGCGGTGACGGGCTTTCAATTGACGATAAACGTTGTTCGACTTAGGCATACGATTGGAGCGTTGTATCCTGAGTCACTCATTCTCATCCTTTGTCGTATTAGGCTTACCTTTTCGCATCTGATAGAAGTAGCCGAATCCAGCAATACAAGAAAAAGGAAAGCATCCAGAAAATAAACTGTACAGCCAAAAACACATTAATATCTTCCATATACCACTGACTCAACCACACTCCAAATGCGATACCGACGATTCCGCTTCCAAGAGCCGCATACATAAACGCCAGATTATCGCCTTGATCGGCGGCTTTTCGATACCACTTGAGGGCTTCAGTGTCATATCTTAATTCCGCTTCATCTTTAAATAAGTCTGCGCACCGGCATGCCCTTGCTCAGCGGCTTTCCGATACCACCTGATGGATTCAGCCTCATCTTCGAGGAGGTACATAGCTCCCAAATTAAACTGCGCTTCGGCATGCCCTTGCTCAGCGGCTTTCCGATACCACTTGATGGCTTCAACCTCTCTATTCGCTTCTGTATCTTCGGGAATACCGATACCGAGGTAGATCATTGCTCCTAAAGCAGTTTGTGCACCGGCATGCCCTTGCTCGGCAGATTTCCGATACCACTTCACGGCTTCAGTGTAATCTTGAGGTACATCGTTACTCCTGTAATACATAGTTCCTAAATTATACTGCGCATCGGCATTCCCTTGCTCGGCGGCTTTCTTCGTACCGTTAAACTTATCGTTAGTATCTATCGAACATGAAAGACAGCATATAGCGACGACCGAAGCGAATAGTGCTGTAGACAATTTCATGGTGAAGTACCTTGTGATTGAATACCAAACTAGACTCACGATACTCATGTAGACGCAGTACATCA
>DTSJ01000449.1 GCA_012965445.1 Candidatus Hydrogenedentota bacterium | reverse complement strand
ATCGATGATTTTGTTCAGGTTCGCGGTGGACGCGGCTTTGAAACAGCAGAGTCGCTTCATGGACGCGGTGATCGCCCAGTACCGGCGGAACGCTGGCTGCGCGATTCGCGCATCGGTCGTATATTTGAAGGCTCCACGCAGGTGATGTATCTCATTATGGGCCGTGAAGCGATGGACACGCACTTCAAGCTCGTGATGCCGCTGCTTCAGCCGAAGCCGGGACAGAAGCAGTCCAAGACTGAGCTGATCATCAATGCAGCTAAGTTCTACACGCGATGGGTTCCCTCTCTTTTTGTCCCGTCCGCGCAGTCTTATAACGTTCGGTATTTGAGCCCGAGCAATCAGCAGCACCTGCCGTATGTAGAAAAGACGTGTCGGAAGCTGGCGTTTCGTCTGCTGTTGACGATGGCGAAATTCAAAGAACAGCTTGAGTACGAGCAGGTTCTTCTTGCTAATTACGTAGATATCGGCGTCGACCTTTTTGCGATGGCGGCTTCGCTGGCCATGGCTGAAGCGAAGTTGGCGCAGAACCCGAATGATCCGACGCCGAATGAGCTGGCCGACCTGTTCTGCAAGAATGCACGGCAGCGCATCAAGGCTAACTTCCGTGCGGTCGGCGACAATCACAATACGGATTACGACAAAGTGACGGAGACGCTGATGAAGGGCGGGTTCAGCTGGATGTATGATGAAGGCATCTACCTGGATACGCCTCCTGAGTACCGCGGTCCTTCAATGGCGCGTAAATCGAAGGATGAGCCGCTGTTGAAAACTGAGGAGAATGCTCAGGAGCCTGTAGCGGCGAAGTAAGGGAATCAACGAACAGCACTTTCGAGGGGATGATGGAAACATCATCCCCTTTTTTTGTACGTGGAGGTCGATTCGTTGGATTGCGTTCCTGTAGGATCGGGGTGGAATTGACGCGAACGAGGGATGATTGATGAACAAGGCTTCACGATACATAGAAATTATGCTTGGACTGTTCTTTTTCGTGTCTGCGGGCATGAAGGCGATGAACGTGGATGGTTTCGGGATTGCGATTTCGGCTTACGGTGTGATTAAAGATCCTTCGCTTGTGCGTTTCGTTGCTTACAGTGCATTGGCAATCGAGACTGCGCTTGGGGCGGCGTTTATTTCGGGGTGGCGATGGAGATTTCTTTCGTTTATTGGGTCGATTGCACTGACGGCAGTTTTCAGCGGGCTGATTGCTTATGCGTGGCTTGTGAACGGACTTGAGGACTGCGGGTGTTTCGGTGACTACATCAAGATGACGCCGCCGCAGTCTCTTGCCAAGAACGCTGTGCTTATCGGTGTGATTGGATTTGCAGGGTTCGGACTTCGTAATTCGATTGACCCGGCATTCAGGCCGGGCATGCGGGCGCGGGCTATGGCAATGCTGGGTGCGCTTGGCGTTGTACTCATCGGCGCGATCGGAAATTTTACTGGGCCTGAAGGCCCGGCGGTGATTGTCGGGGAAGACGCGGATGACAAGGACATCGCATTCCAGATTGCGAGTGGGGGCGGGACGATTGATTTGGGTTTCGGTGATTACCTGGTCGTGTTTTTGAATACAGAATGCGAACACTGCATGGCTTCGGTGCCGGGCCTGAATCTGATCGAACGGGACGGTGACTCGCCGAAGATGGTTGCGTTGATGCTTGGGAATGATGAAAAACTGGACGATTTTATACTCGAGACTGAGCCGGAGTTTACGCTGGAGCTATTCGATGATTTGACCTGGGCGGAGTTCATTAAGAGTGCACCGCCGATCATGTATTTTGTTCAGGACGGAATGATTCAGGAGTTCTGGGAATGGTCGGACCTTCCTCCG
>DTSJ01000448.1 GCA_012965445.1 Candidatus Hydrogenedentota bacterium | reverse complement strand
GTATTCAGAACTATGTCCGAGAGAGAACGCGCAAGCGTACAGGTACAGTGATATGCGAAGTTAAGGCGGACTGATTTTAATCGTCCGATTGTGAGACCTTTTCCGTTGTGTAGTCGATCCATCCGAACATCATCTCGTCTGTGGTGGGCTGGCCAAAGTGGATGGTCCTTGAAGGATCAATGCCAGCCAATTCAGCGCGTTCTTCTGAATTGTCGTACCACATTTGTACTTTGATTCGGGTGCCTGCGGGAATCTGTTTTGGTTCTTTGAAAACGTAGTTTGTCTGCCAGTTGAAGTCATAGTTGGGAACGTCCAGCAGGACTTCTTCGGTTCCGTCAGGATAGTATGCGGTATATTTCGACGCTTTTCCGCGCAGGTGTGTATGGGGAAAGAGTGCGAGGAGTGTGGTTTCTTCGCTGAAGACTTCCTGGGCTACGACCTCGTGATTGTCCGCGTAGGCGGGGATGGTAATGGCCATGGTTCCGACGGCTCCCCAGCTTACTGCATGGTGTATTGGCTTGTCGTGAAACACGAAGCCGATCGCGGACTGGTCCCACATTCCTGTGCCGGGTCCTGATTCCTTGTGGTAGTGCATATTGAAGGTCAACATCGTGCCTGCTTCGAGGGATCGTCCGTAGCCTTCAGGAAAGATGGTCGCATCGGTACCGGGTCCTGTTCCTCCGAGCATACCCATAGGAAATCCCATTGATTCGATATTGTAATCATCGCTGAATACGACGATATGGTGGACGACTTCGCTTCCGGGCTTCATCTGCATGCCCTTAATCCATTTGCTCTCCGGCAACTGTTCGTCGCTCAGCGTGACCCGGAGAGACGCATAATAGTCGTCGACGGAGTCGGCGACCCAGAAGGGTTCGTCGAAGGGTACGATAAGGTCCGGCTCGCCGATGGTCCAGCCAGTGTTCTCTACCGCGACGAGTTCTGGCTCACCACCGGCACCGCGCTTGGCGCCGGATTCGACCCATTGCGCGATAGTGTTGATTTGGTCCAGGGTGAGTGTACGTTCGTTTTCGAATACGCCGTGAAATTCCGGAGTGGCGTGCCAGGGCGGCATTTTGCGATCCTTGACCTGACGTGCGATCGACTTTGCCCAGGGACGCACTTCGGCATAGGTGCGCAGTGCCATTGGGGCGATCATGCCCATGTTGTCATCGCCGGACGGTCGATGACAGTTGACGCAGTTTTCTTGAAGAATGGGCTGGACGTCTTTGTAAAACGAAGTATCCGCAGACGCACCCAAGGCGAGAGTCACGACGACTATGCCAGTTACCATCACGATTCCTTGACGCATTTTATTCGTCCTCCGATTTTTCAGACCTTAGAGTATGTGCTGAAAGACTACCAGAACGGCGCACACACCGCCATGGTCGCAAAGTATCTGCCCGTGGGATATAGAACAGTCCGCGACGTGATGCAGAATCCTGAAGCGTCCGAATGGGTACGCGGCCTCATCTTCAAAGAAATTCTCCCCTGCATCAAAAACCGCACCGAAGACTCCGAACTCTTCGCAACCCAAACACTTGAGCGACTCAGCAACCCCTTCCTCGAACACAAGCTCGCCGACATCGCAATGGGGCACGAGGCAAAAGTAAAAATCCGCCTCCAGTCAACCTACGACGATTACGTCAAACTCTTCGGCGATTCGCCCGTACGATTGAAAGAGGCGATAAAGCAAGATCTTACTCGATAGGTCGACCACATCCGCATAGTTTGATTAGGCGACAATCTTCGGTACTTGCCGTGCTAATTCAAGCTCCCGCTACCTCACATTATACGAATGTTGCTCGGCCTCCTGCCTCGGATGGTCCAGCAGG
>DTSJ01000447.1 GCA_012965445.1 Candidatus Hydrogenedentota bacterium | reverse complement strand
ATCCTGAATCGTCTTATAGAGAACTCGAATGCGCGTGCATTGTATCTGTTTCCAACGAAGGCATTATCGCAAGACCAGGTTCATGAACTCAAATCCACGATCGATACGCTCGACGTTAAAATCGGCACTTTTACCTTCGACGGAGACACTCCCGCCTCCGCGCGCAAGGCAGTGCGAAGTGCGGGACACATCGTCGTAACAAATCCCGACATGCTGCATTCAGGCATTCTCCCCCACCATACAATCTGGATTCGCCTCTTCGAAAATCTTGAGTTCGTCGTGATCGATGAACTGCACCACTATCGCGGCGTGTTCGGAAGTCACCTCGGCAACGTCATCCGCCGTCTAAAACGCATCTGCGAATTCTACGGCTCGAGTCCAAAATTCATTTGCTGCAGCGCGACCATCGCGAACCCGAAAGAGCTCGCAGAAAAGGTCATCGCGGAACCCGTAACCCTCATCAGCAATAACGGCGCACCCCAAGGAGAACGACACTTCCTCTTCTATAATCCCCCCGTCGTCAACGCCGAACTCGGTATAAGAAAATCCGTCGTAAAAGAAGTCAGCCGCCTCGCCTCCCATTTCCTCTCCAAAGACGTCCAGTCCATCGTCTTCGCACGAAGTCGCCTCCGTGTCGAAATCCTCACCACCTATCTAAAAGACGCCGTCAAAAAGCTAGGCAAATCCACCGAACTCGTAAAAGGCTATCGAGGAGGATATCTCCCTACCGAACGCCGAGCCATCGAAAAAGGCCTCCGCGATGGCGATATCATGGCCGTCGTCAGCACCAACGCCCTCGAACTCGGCATCGATATCGGCAGTCTCGACGTATGTATCATGACCGGATACGCGGGTAATATCGCGAGTACCTGGCAACAGGCAGGTCGTGCAGGCCGCCGTTCAAACACAGCCCTCGTCATCCTCGTCGCATCAAGCGCCCCGCTCGACCAATACATCATCAATCATCCCGAATATTTCTTCGAACAGTCCCCCGAACACGCCACAATCGACACGAACAATCTCAGTATCATGACCTCCCACATCAAATGCGCAGCCTTCGAGCTCCCATTCCTCGACGACGAATCTTTCGGCATCGATGAGGTATCAACACAGGAAATCCTCGCCTTCCTCGAAGAACATCGCGTCATTCGCCACGTCAAGAACAAATGGCATTGGAGCGAAGACACCTATCCCGCCGAAGAAGTTAGCCTTCGGACCGCCGCTCCGGGCAACGTCGTAATCCTCGACACGTCAGACCACGGTCGGGTCATCGGCGAGATCGATATTTTCGCAGCACCGACCGAAGTCTACGAAAACGCCATCTACATCCATCAGAGCGCACAGTACACGATCGATAAACTCGATCTCGAAGATCGAAAGGCCTACGCACGTCCCGTCGAAACGGACTATTACACCGACGCACAAATCAAAGTCGATCTCAAAGTCATCGAATCTTTCCGCCAGGAATCGGTCGGAGAAGTCACCATCGAATCCGGTGAACTCTCAGTCACATGGCTCCCCACCATGTACAAAAAAATAAAATTCGGCACTCACGAAAATGTCGGCTGGGGCGAAATACATCTGCCGGAAACAACCATGCACACCGCCTCATACTGGGTCGAATTCGAAGAGGACTGCGCGGACCGCATGGGTCTCGGCAAAGAAGAACTCGGCGTAGCACTCAACGCACTCGCGAACACACTCCGCCAGGTCGCCCCGGTCCAGGTCATGTGCGATCTCTCAGACATCCGCGCACAGGCAAACCTGAAATCACCGTTCTCCTCAAAGCCAACCATTTACCTCTACGAAACCTACCCCGGCGGCGTAGGATTCAGCGACAAGCTCCTCTCACACCACAAGCCCCTCTTCGAAGCCGCAATCTCCCTGCTCGACGACTGCGCCTGCAAAGAAGGCTGCCCCTCCTGCATAGGCTCCGCCCTAGAAGGAGGCTCCCACGGCAAAAACGCCGCACTCCGACTAGCCCGACTCGCCGTCACAACACCCAGCAAAAGCAAAACCCTCACCACAACAGTCGCACCGAGCCAGACATGACACACCGATCTACCCCACATACGTCATTCCACGGCGGAGCGAAGCGAAGACCGTGGAATCTCACACAGCCGATCAACCCATTGCCCCTCTTCCCGAATCAACAACACCCTCCCAATACCCCGAAGGGGTTGAACTACAACCACAAAACCATCACACACTACCGAACCCAATGGCCTGGCAGGAGTCTCCCTCTCCTGCGACCTCCCTCTGCGTCTCTGCGTGAGATCCAAAATATCACCCCGACAAATCTGGTGAACTAACACCATGTCCGATCTCCAAAAAAAGCTCGCCTCACTCTCAAACGTCCAGGGCCTCATGACCGGTGCCCAGTGGAAAAATAAGCCCGCCGAAGAAATCAAAACCGTCCAATCCGGCGGCTACGAAATCGACGCCTGCGTACCCGGCGAAGTCATCACCATCGAAGAAGACGAATTCTATCTCGTTCGCACTGATTTCCCCATCGACACCCAGCACGGCGACCTCACCCTCGCCGACGGATTGAAAGTCGAAGGACGCCACATCTCACTCTCCGCAAACGACGAAGAACTCGCTGACTTCGATCCCCGCACCGCCGTCTTCGTCGATACGGAAACAACCGGACTCATGGGCGGCACAGGCACCGTCGCATTCCTCATCGGCGTAGGCTATTTCGTCGACGAATTCTTCCGCCTCGACCAATGCTTCATGCGCGACTACGACGACGAAGAAGGCATGCTCAACTACCTCGACGATCTCTTCAAAAAGGCCGACACCATCGTCAGCTTCAACGGAAAAAGTTTCGATCTCCCCCTCATGCGCACCCGCTTCATCACCAACCGTATTCCCTACCGGCTCGAAGGCAAAACCCACTTCGACCTCGTCCACGCCTCACGCCGATTCTGGAAACAACGCCTCCGCGATTGCAGTCTCGGCAACATCGAAAAAGAAATCATGGGCATCCACCGCCACGGCGACGTCCCCGGCCACGAAATCCCCCAGATATGGCTGAACTACCTCTACTCACGCGACGCGCGAAAACTCAAAGGCGTCTTCTACCATCACCAGATGGACATCCTCTCTCTCGCAGTCCTCACCGGACACATGTCCCAATGCATCGACGTCGCCGACGGCCAAGGCTTCGAACATCACGAAGACCGCCTCTCCCTCCTCAGGCTCCACTACAAACAAAAAAAATACGACGAAGTCCTCCAGCTCTCCAAAAACCTCCTCGACACACTCACCCAGACCGGACTCCGTCACGAATGCCTCCACATTTTCGCACTCTCAGCAAAACGCCGCGAACAATGGCCCCTAATGGAAGACCTCTGGAAACAATGCCTAACCGAATTCCCCCGCGACCTAACCGCCCGCCTAGAACTAGCCAAACACTACGAACACCGAGCCAAAGACCTCCCAAAAGCCCAAAAACTCTGCCAAGACGCCCTAACCTACATCCAAACCCGCCAACAACTAGGCACCCTCCACCAAGCCGACCAACAAAAAACCAGCTTCGAGCATAGACTCGCGCGAATTCAGAAAAAACTAGGCGCGTAATGGGAGGGCGCATCGGGAGGACGACGCTCCCGCGGAGCCGTTGCCCCTAGAATGGGGAGGGTTAACGAAGGTTTCGAACGAATAATGCGCGGTCCAAAGGCCCTCAATCCCCATATTCTATTGGGTTTTTCTCTACGCCCGCCGCGCTCGAAACGCATAAGACCCCATACTCCAAACCGTCATTCATAAAGTCCGCCGAGTTCAACTTGATTCCGATGGGGTACTCCTCCCCCACTTCACCGCGTATGGCTTCCAGGACAGCAAGCACAAAGCCCATCCGGTTCTCAATCAAACCGCCCCACTGGTCATCCCGCTGATTATGACGAGACGACAAAAACTGGCTCACCAGATATCCGTGCGCTCCATGGATCTGCACCCCGCCAAAACCACACTCCTTCGCAAGACGCGCGCTCGTCGCAAACTTCTGAATGATCGCTTCGATCTCGGATTCCTCCAAGGCGCGCGGAACATTGAACCCCTTCTCCAGCCCCGCTTCCAGTCCAATAGCCGACGGCGCAACCGGTTCCTTGCACACCAGGTTCGGAATCTGTTTCCCCGGATGGTTCGACTGCATCCAGAGTTGGGTATCGTTCACGGACCCTTCACGCGCCCATCGCCTGAACTCACTCAGATCGCTCTCCTCATCCAGCACCACATTCCCCGGCTCACCCAGCGCCGTCCGATCGATCATCACGTTCCCCGTTGCGCAGAGCCCGATGCCGCCCTCCGCCCACGTCTGATAAAGCACAGCAAGATCCGGCTTAGGATTATGTTCACGCGTCCCAAGTCCTTCACTCATCGCCGATTTGCAGAAACGATTCTTGATTTCAATCCCGTTCGCCAACGCAAACGGGATTGCCAACTCTTGCTCATTCGTGATCGCCATGAAATCCTCGATCGCGTGATTGTTTCTGTAAGTATTCTATTTCTTTCCAATCGATTGAATGCCGTACAACTCCAGCAAAGAATTGATATCTGTCGTACGTAGATCCAGTCCTCCGCCGCCGATGGGCAGCATAATGATCTTCTTCCCTTTAAGCGATTCGGCGATTTTCAGTTTCACCATCGCCTCGCCGCCCGCGCCCGAGAGCGCCTCATTCATCTTCATAATTCCCTCAGCCTCAGCGCGACCTTCAACCTCAATAGCCTGTGCAGCTTTCACCTGCTGCTCGTAGTATGCGTCCGCCTCGATCTGGGCGACTTTGAACGCGCCGTCTGCCTTCGCGATCATCTGCGCGACGTCGCCTTTAGCTTCTTCCACCTTCCGCAGATATTCTTCCTCCGCAGCCTTCGCGGCGGACTTATTCTTCTCAACCTGTTGATCGGCTATTTTCTTTTGCTCGATTGCATCCTGATATTCGGGGTTGAATCGATAGTCACCCGTGTTTACACGATCAATCGTCACGCCGTAGGGCTCCATAATTTCATTCAAGCGTACCTTCGCTTCTTCCGCCTTGGCACTGCGCTCAATGGCATCATAGAATCCCTCGGTTTCCAGCTCGCCAAAAATGTCGCGCGGTTTGCTCCGGGCGATAGTACGCACGATATATTCCTTCAGCTCCTCATCCGTCGCCGCCACATGCTGCAATATATAGGGAGCCATCGCAGGATCGATATAGTAAGTAATCGTGATATCCAGACTGATGTCATTCCCATCGATCGTCTTGAAACGCATGTCGTCACGAGATCTCCGATCTCCGCTCGTGAGCGAAGCGTTCATCTCAAGCGTCTGCAGCTTCGTCTCGAAGTTGTTCCACTGCGTCAGCAACGGTACATAGAACTGAGTCTCACCCGAGAGACCCAGCTCATCCTGTACCCCTTTCCCGCCCAGAAATGTCTTGTTCGTTTTCACCCCGACCTCAGTAGGGCCGATTTCGTGCGGAAGCATACATCCGCTCAACGTTGTCATAAACAAAAGTGCAATCGATATCTTCATAAGTCTAGTTTTCATCGGTCGATTCTCCTTCTACACCGAACAGTTCCGTCATACTCGACAGATCAAGCGGATTCATTCCAGCCTCACCCCCCACAGGTAGAATTATCAAATCGAGGCCCGCAAGAACTTTAGCCATTTCCAACGCCACTGCTTTGTCCGCACCCATCGCGCGCATGGCTTCATTCTTCAACTCCGTGCGTGTCGCTTCGGCCAACTGGACCAGCAAATCCGCTTCGGCCGTTTTGGTACGCACATACAAGTCTCTTTCCGCATCTTTAGTAATCTTATAGGCCTCCCCTTCTTGCAGGGTCACCAACACATTCGCTTCACCTTCTTCGATGATTTTCTGGATTTCAGCTGCTTCGGTTGCGGCGCGACCTTCAGATTGGTTTCTGAATACCAACTGGTCCTGTAGCTTCTTCTCCTCGATATTTCGCTGAATCTCCGGGGTATACTCGAAATAACGAATCAGCACATGCTCCACCTGAATGCCTTTAAGCAGCATTTCAGCGTTCAGCAAATCACGCGCCTTTTCCGCTTTCTCTACCCGCAGAGGACTGTTATAGAAATCCTCAGTCGTCAACTCGCCCAGAGATTCCTTCAAGTACGGAATCGCCTTAGGGCTGATTCCCTGAGTAATAAAGTTCTGTCCAGGCCCAAGCGTCTGGATGAGCAGCAGAGGATCGATAATCCGATATAAGATGGTCGCTTCAACATCCACGAAGAAACCATCCGAAGTCTGAATATTTGCCGAGTTCCGACCGGTCAGATCCATCACCTGAACACGCTGCGGAAAACGGTGCATCTTATCCATATACGGTTTCACGAACGCAAGACCCGGCCCATAGACCGTCTCCTGAATGCCCTTCCCCGGACCAATCCTTACCTGCTTAATTCCCACTTCGTATGGCTCGATATACGTAAAACACGTCTGTAACACCACGAATCCGCCAATAAAGACAACTCCCAGGGCGATAAGCACCCCAACTAGCTTCTTCGGCAGCTTGATGTTCGGTGGTTTAAATTTTATCGGCCCAGAGGGCCCCACAAACTCAGGTTTTTCTGGTGACATTACGACACCTCCAAAAGGGTTAGACTGATAATTCGTAATTCTTTGGGAAATACAACCGTGCAATAAATATATTCATTCACCAGACACGGTCATTCAGGGCAATCATACTCCATAACCATCGTTGTTTGCTACTGCAACCCGCTGTCGCGAATTGTGGTAGACTGCCCAATCGAAAACACACAATACCCAATCCAACTAGCGGAGAAACGCAAATGACCCCTCTCAAATTCGCCGCCGCCGTCACTCTGGCGATTT
>DTSJ01000446.1 GCA_012965445.1 Candidatus Hydrogenedentota bacterium | reverse complement strand
ACGACAAAATGACCTTCCCCGATCCCGAAGAAATCGGCACCGACGACGACATCCCAATCCACCATTTCATCGACCGCGGCCAGAAAGACGAACCAGACACCAAGACCTACGCCAAATACGAAGCCATCGCACAAACACTAGGCCAGCGCACCTCCATCGACACTCAGGAAGAGGTCAACAGCTATAAAATAGACCTTGGCGGAGGTGCTGTAATGACCTGCTACGCAGCCGACGGATACGTCCGCAATCGCGAGAAACCAGTCCGATACGTCAACACCGAAAACGAACGGTCCCTCTGTTTCCTCATATCCTACGGGGGTTTCCACTACTTGATCGGCGGCGACACCATAGGCAGAAAATCAGGCTCCGAAAACGCGAAAGTAGAACTGGCAATAGCAGAAGCCCTAATCGCCGACCAAATCAACATCGATGTATACAAAGTAAATCATCACGGAGCCAACAACGGCTCCTCAAAAGAATTCCTCGACCTGATCCAACCCGAAGTCGCAATCATCTCCCTCGGCGACAACAACTCCCACGGCCACCCCCACAAAGAAACCCTCCAACGCCTCGTCGACGCTGGCACCCAAAAAATTTACCAGACCCAAACCGGAAAACCAAAAGACGAAATCCCCGAATCCCTGAAGAGTCTACAAACAGTCAGCGACGACCACATCCTCCTCGTGTCCGATGGAAGCGCGTATACGATTTACAACACTCGATACACGTCGGACAATTAGAGCCCTTCCAGTCCCCAGACAAAAATACTCGCCGGCGGCCTAATAAAGTTTACGCGGCATACCCTTGTAAAGATGCCCGACCTGCTCTTCATAGCCGTTGTACCATTGTGTAGGGAGGATTTCGACATCAGCCAGGTTCGCTTTGTCGCTGATGAACTTCTCGGTCTCCTGTGACCAGCGCGGATGCGGCGATTCAGGATCCACGTTGGAATAAAACGGGTACTCGGCGGGAATAACATCTGACCAGAAAGTCCCCGGCTGTTTGTCCACGAAGCGCATACGGACGATGCTTTTCGGGCCTTTATAACCGTATTTCCACGGAACAACGATACGGAGGGGAGTTCCGCTTTGAGGCAGAAGCCGTTTCCCATAGGCTCCCGTAGCAACGAAGCCCATCTCATTCCTCGCCTCATCGATTCTCAATCCTTCGTGGTAAGGCCAGTTGTACCGATCATTCAATTGATTCGGGGCCTGCTCGGGATCAAGAAAACTCTCAAAAACGACGAACTTGGCAGCCGACGTGGGTTTTGCAAGTGCCACAAGCTTCGCGAGGGGAACGCCAAGCCAAGGCACCGTCATCGACCAGGCTTCGACGCAACGAAATCGATATACACGTTCCTCGTAGCCAAGTTTCTCGATGTCTTCAAGACCCAGCGTCAGCGGCTTCTCCACCAGCCCGTCGATGGTAAGCGTATAGGGATCAAGTTTGAAATCTTGAACAACCGAAACGACATTTTTGTTGTAGGTGAACTCCCAGAAATTGTTGAAAGTCGTCCCTACGTATTCTTCAGTCAATGCTCGACCAACATCAGCAAACTTGGCATTCCGGGCATATCGGGGAATGGCAAGGGCCGAAGTCGGTGTAATCTCCTGTGCGACGCTCGCGGCGGAAGGCCCTACTGCTAGAATTCCACCGATTCCCGCCGCCTTGAGAAATGTCCGTCGATTGAAGAATACCTCCTCATCAGTGGCGACATTTTCGGGCAGGTACCACGAGGGGCGATGGATATAAGATGGCATGAGCGTCTCTATACTCGGAAAGTTGAACGCATCAACTCTAACAGATTCGAAATACACAGATCGATTTCGATTAGTTCCGAGGGTCTGGATGCCCAATGACATCCCTGAATCCGTCCCACTAAGCCAGCACCAGAACCTTTCGAACCGTCTATCCAGATCCTATTCTGGCCTTATTTCAAAGGCTTTCTGGCACTTTCAGCCACCCACTTGAAATCCAATGCAGAAGGTGATATTATCGAAATCGTGGATTCAGCCGAATTCCGCTGTCGGATTCCGGCTCACTGGATTCATGCGAAGTTTGGATTAACGAAATGGAGGAGTTTGTAATGAGTTGGGAAAAACCAAAGGCAAAAGACATTTCTCTCGCTATGGAGTGTTCCTCGTACTCGAACGCTGATGATTTCGGAGTTGAAGAAGCACCTGCCGATCCGTCGTTCGACTTCTAGTTCGTACCACTTTTTAGTAGAGTATGAAAATACGCATTTTAGGAGCAGCGGCAGGCGGAGGTCTACCTCAATGGAACTGTCGCTGCCCTAATTGTGTTTTGGCGCGAAACGGCAGCGCCGACATCACACCCCTCACCCAGTCAAGCGTAGCTGTCAGTTCAAACGACTCGGACTGGTTCCTCCTCAATGTCTCGCCAGACGTGCGTCAGCAAATCATGGACTTCCCCGCCCTTACTCCACCCGGCGACGACCCCAGAGCAACAGGAATCGCTGGATGCGTTCTGACCGATGCCGAAATCGATCACACCTCCGGACTGCTGTTTCTCCGGGAAGGCACTCTCTTCCAGATGTATTCCACCCCGGTAGTCAAACGATGGCTGCGCGAAAAATTTCCAGTTGAACCCATGCTGTCCGCCTTTCGCCCACGGCCCTGGATAGATCTCAATTTTGATGAACCGACAAACCTCGTGGATGCGGAAGACAAGCCAAGTTCGCTATGGGTGACTACGATTGACCAGCCCGCGTACCCGCCAATCTACGTCGGTAAGTGGGACGAGGATGCAAAGGGTTCCGTCGTTGCAGTGCTCATCGAAGATCGCAATACGGACGGTAAATTCCTCTATGCTCCCGGCGTAGAAAAAATAACACCCGAACTTGACGCTGCTGCCGACGAAGCGGACATCATTCTGTTTGACGGAACGTTCTGGACACTGACCGAGATGGTCGACCTTGGCCTGAGCGAACGCAACGCGATGGATATGGGACACTTGCCCATTACTGGAGATCACGGAACACTCGACTGGTTCACCTCGAAATCCGCGAAACAGAAGGTATTCTTTCACATCAACAACACCAACCCCATGTTGAATAGAACGTCCCCGGAGCGTAAAGTTCTCGAAGAAGCTGGCCTGAGCGTTGGATGTGACGGCGACACTTTCGAGATATAAGGGAACGAAGGCCGGGTCCGGTGTGTTTGAGTCAACAGTATAGTATTTCGCAATGCCCTGTATGGAGACGCAGTAATGGAACTATGGTCAACCGAAGATTTCACCGCTCGGCTGCAGCAAGTCGGCACGGATCAGTATCACGATAAACATCCCTTTCACGAGCTTATGAACGAAGGAAAGCTCAACGAAGATCAACTCCGCACTTGGTGCGTCAACAGAATGTACTACCAGAAAAACATTCCCGTGAAAGACGCAATTCTCCTCTCCAAAATCCCCCATCGACACATACGCCAAACCTGGATTCAACGCATCCTCGATCACGACGGAACCCCCGAGCAACCCGGCGGTATCGAACAATGGCTCGTCATGGGCGAAGCCATGGGACTCTCGCGCGAACACGACATGATTGACGAAAATCTCCTTCCGGGAACAAAATACGCCGTCGATTCATACGTGAACTTCGTAAATGAAAAACCCTGGTTTATCGGAATTTCCTCGTCCCTCACCGAACTCTTCGCCCCAAAACTCCACAAAACACGTCTCGCAGCTTTCGAAGAACACTATACCTGGATTGACCCGGCAGCTCTCGAGTACATGCGAAACCGCATGACCCTCGCAACGCGCGACTGCGACCACGGTCTCGCGGTCACACTCGAATACTGCAACACCCCCGAGCTCCAGCGCGAAGCAGTCGCCGCGGTCCAGTTCAAATGCAACCTGCTATGGTCGCAACTCGACGCGCTCTACTACCACTTCGAATCCCCCACGCGCGCGGTTCTGAACAAATGAGTACCACGTTCCAGGTCAGCAGACCCCAATTGGTATCGTTCTCTCGATATCGGTGGGACAAGATTCGCGAACAGCATCAGATCGTGTACCCGGAAGGCGTTCTCGTTCTCAATGAAACGGGATCGCATATCGTGAAACTTCTCGACGGGCGATCGCTGGACGACTTGATCAAAGAACTCAGCGAAAAATTCGACGGAGCCGATGTGGCGCCTGACGTAATCGAGTACCTTGAATACCTTTTCAACCACGGACTTCTAAGAGATGCCGACGCCAATTCCTAGACCGATGTCCTTGTGCGCCGAGCTTACGTACCGGTGCCCGTTGAAGTGTGTTTATTGCAGCAATCCTCTCCACATGTCCAGATACGCCGACGAACTCGACACTGAGAACTGGACCCGTGTTCTGCACGAAGCCGCCGCGCTCGGTGTCATTCATGTTCATTTCTCAGGCGGAGAACCGTTACTGCGCCCTGATCTCTGCGAACTGGTCAAGGCCGCCCGTGAAGCCGACCTTTACACCGACATCAGCACCAGCGCTTTCACGGCAAACCGTGAAACATTTGAATCCCTCAAAGAAGCCGGCCTCGATTCGGTCCAGGTCAGCCTCCTCGATTCAAACAGCGAGGGGAACGACCTCATCGCCGGGACGGCGAGCTTCGACCAGAAGTGCAGCGCGATCGAGACCGCCAAGGAACTCGGTTTTCCGGTCACGCTAAACGTCGTATTGCATCGGCACAACCTCGACCGCATGACCGAAGTACTCGACATGGCCTGCGACTGGGGCGTGGAACGAATCGAACTCGCGCACGTCCAGTATGTCGGGTGGGCGTTCGAAAACCGGGCCGAACTTCTCCCAACCAGAGAGCAGCTCACCAGGGCAAAAGAAATTGCCAACGAATATGTCGAAAAAACGCGGGGCAAAATGTTTGTTCTCCACGTGCTGCCCGATTACTACCAGTCCCGGCCGAAGGCCTGCCTGAGCGGCTGGGGTAGCCAATTCATTACCGTCGCTCCCGACGGAGCCGTACTTCCCTGCCAGACTGCGCGGGAAATTCCCGGACTTGAATTTCCGAACGTACGGGACGACTCCCTTTCCTGGATCTGGCACGAATCCGATGTGTTCAACAAATTCCGAGGCACGGATTGGCTGCCGGAACCCTGCCAGAGCTGCGAATACAAGGAGGCCGACTTCGGCGGATGCCGATGCCAAGCCTTCCTTATGACTGGCGATGCTTCCCGGACAGATCCCGTGTGTCACCTGGCGCCGGATCACGATCTTGTATTGCATGCGATCAACGAAGCAGAATCAAGCTCAAATGATTTTACCTATCGCACGGTTCGCGCATAGAGTCACCTGACCAACGAGGAATCCGAGCCTACCTTGGAAGTACCCGCACGAGATCGCGATATATACCACAGGATCATTGTGCTCGCTCTTCCCACCGTTGCATACAACATCATCGAGATGGGACTCGGACTTACGGATCTGTTCATGGTGCGGTCTTTCGGCCCGGCAGCGACTGCCGCCCTCGGCCTCAATCGCCAGATCACATTTCTCTTTGAAGCCATGATCCTCGCCGTCTCAGTCGGTGTAGTCACACTGATCAGCCAAAGCCTCGCGCAAAACGATTCGGAAAAAGTCGAACGCACCGTCGCACAAAGTCTTCTTATCGTCACCGCACTGGCATCCATTTTGGGTATCGCCGGATATCTTCTGAGTCCCGCTCTCTTACGGCTCATTCAGGCCTCTCCGGAGACAGCGTTTTTTGCCGTCGACTACTTGAAAATATACTGCATCAGCCTGCTGTTCCTCGGTATAAACGCCGTCGGCGCGGCAATTCTCCGGGCCGCGAAGAATCCCTGGCTTCCACTCAAAATCGCCATCGCCATGGCCGTGCTCAACGTCCCGCTGAACTACGCATTCATCCACGGTATGTTCGGCATTGTCGGACTCGGCGTGAAAGGAGCGGCAGTCGGTACGCTGATCGTGCGCGTTCTCGGCTCTCTAGTCTTTCTCGCGTCGTTGTTTTTCGGTCATCGCAGTACACCACTTGTCCCGTCACGCATGACTCGTCTTGATTCTACAGTCATACGCCAGATTCTTGCCGTTGGCCTACCCATCGCCTTCGCCGGGCTGCTCCGAAACGCCGCCCGAATTGTATTCATCGCCATCGTCGGATTCAGCACCCTCGGCGTTTCAATACACGCAGCTGTAGGCCTTGGACTCCAGATTCGACTCATCGGAGTTCTGCCCGCGCTGGCATTCCAGGTCGCGCTGGCAACACTCGTCGGGGACGCCATAGGACGGGGCAAACTGGACGAGGCCGAGGAGATCGGACGGCGCGGGGTTTATCTGCTTGGAGTAGTGATGTTTGTCCTTTGCGGATGTATATTCCTCTTTTCAGCACCTATCGCGGACGGGTTTATCGTTGATCCCAAGGGGGCCGAACTCGGTGCCCGCGTACTGCGCTGGTTTGCCTTCGGACAATTTTTCAGCACTCTCGCGATCGCCGCGCAGGGCGCGCTCAGCGGAGCGGGCGACACACGACCCGTCGCCCGAATCACGTTCCTTTCCCAATGGCTCATTCTCGTCCCCCTGACCTACATCCTGCTCGTCCCCTTGGAAATGGACCCCAACGGCCCCCTAATCGCGTGGACCATCGCGCCCATCCTGACCTTCACGCTCATATTCCAACGATTTCTCAGCGGAAAGTGGAAAGCGCGGCTGGAGCATTCCTGAAGGGAATTCACCGAATTGGTGAAAAAGCCCCTAGTCAGACTCTAGCCCCACTCCGCGCAACACCCCGTTCCCAACGTCATTCCACCAACCGATCACCCAATTCCCCACAACAACCCCACACAAACCAAAAACATCTGCGAAATCTGCGGATCAATCCTCTTAAAAAAACATCAACCT
>DTSJ01000445.1 GCA_012965445.1 Candidatus Hydrogenedentota bacterium | reverse complement strand
CTCGTTGTCTGTCTCGCATGGTGCGTTCGCTCAGGAAGACGATTCGCGTATAACGATCGAAAAAGTCGTAGGCGACTCGACGGTGACGATTTCGTATCCTCGTGCCGATGTGGGTGGGAAAAAAGTGTGGGGAAAGCGAGTCCGGTACGGCGCGAACTGGTTCGACGATTTTAGATCGAAGGTAACGGTAACTTTTGAGGAAGATGTCGATCTGAACGGTGTTCGACTGTTGACCGGGACTTATGGATTCTACGTTCGTCTTGTAAATCAGGATGATTGGCAACTGGTATTCAATAAGAACGCGTCGCCAGCTTTGTTGCGATACAGCGTGGATGAAGACCTCATTCGGATTGCGGTGCGCCCGGAAGATGCAGCGATGCAGGAGACGCTGACCTTTGGCATCGAAAATATTGAAGAGGACGACGAGGCCCATGCCGCCGATTTTTTTGTCCACTGGGAGAAGAAGAAGGCAGTGCTGCGGCTTCGCATGACGGGAGAACGTCGCGGGAAGGGACTCAGGCTCACGGTTTCACCGGAGGCAAAGGATGCCTGGAGTATCGTACGCACATCGATACGCGCCCTGGTGGGCGAGAATTTCCTAGTACACACGCGGGATTTTGCTGAAGACTTCGAAACTGAATTTGGTGACGGCGGCAGCGCGGCGGCCCACATGCAGCTATTGACGAATCTGAGTCGCGGTGGACTGACCGAAGGTATGGGTATGAACTTCGAAAATCTTGAATACGAAGTAGACGGAAACGACGCAGTTCGCTGCTCGGCACGCTTGATTTTACTTACGAACTCGAAAAACGGGACGGCAACTGGCGCATTACGACGCTTTTCACGGATTGATTGTGAAAACGATCGTATGCGAGAAACCACGTCGATTCGCGGTGCGTGAAGTTCCTGTACCGAAACGTGGAGATGGAGAGGCGCTGCTTCGGATGTCGCGGATTGGTATCTGTGGGACAGACCTTCATGCGTATCAGGGCGACCAGCCGTTTTTTAACTATCCACGCGTATTAGGTCATGAGCTGTCCGGAGAAATTGTCGAGATTGACGACAATGAATTTGGACTTGAGGAAGGTCAACACGTGGTCGTTATGCCGTATCTTGAATGCGGCAATTGTATTGCTTGTAGAAAAGGACGAACGAACTGCTGCGCTTCGCTGGAACTGATCGGGGTTCATCTTGACGGGGGAATGGCGGAGTACATCACCATGCCCGTGACGCATCTGGTCCCGGCGGAGGGACTCAAATCGGAGCAGATGGCTATCGTCGAGTGTCTGGCTATCGGAGCGCACGCTGTTCGCCGCGCCGGGATTGAGCAGGGTCAGAGGGTACTTGTTATTGGTGCGGGACCTATTGGTATGGGTACGATGCAGTTTGCGTGTCTGGCTGGCGCTGAAGTGACTGCGATGGATGTTAATAAGAATCGCCTTGCGTACTGCGAGAATGTGTTGGCGGTTGACCATTGTATCGATGCGACAGGAGAAGTACTAGAGCAACTTCGATCCTTGACGGACGGCGATTTTCCTGATGTCGTGTTCGATGCGACTGGTAACTCGAATTCGATGATGAATGCTTTTCAGTATGTGAGCCACGGCGGGATTTATGTGCTGATTAGTCTCGTTAAGGCGGATATATCGTTTAGCGATCCTGAGTTCCACAAGCGGGAGATGACACTCTTAAGTAGCCGCAATGCGACGCGGGAGGATCTGGAGACCGTGATTGGCGCGATGCAGGCGGGGCAGGTGGCGACGGACTCGTTTATTACTCATCGTGTAGCTTTCGATGAGATGATCAATGCATTCGACTCCTGGCTGGATCCTGCGAACGGGGTTATCAAGGCTGTCGTGGAAATGGAGTAAAATAGAGACGCCGATGTTACTTTAATTGACGGAAAGGCGACACTATGAAACTTCGCATTGAAGAGACCATTGCAACTCCGGTCAAACAAGTATTCGAAACGCTGTCTAATATCAACATTTCGGGCATTCAAAAGGTCGAAATTCTGAGTGACACGACAGAAGGCGAGGGGCATCGATGGCGCGAGACGCGCGAAATGTTTGGCAAGGAGGCGACAGAGGATATGGAGATAACTCATTACAATCCGCCGCTCGGGTATCACGTGGAGGCGAGTTCTCATGGGATGCGATATGTGACGGTGATGACTTTTTCAGAAGACGGCGCGGAAAAAAACCAAAGTCACGCAGGAATACCATGCAACGCCGTTGACCTTGGTTGCCAAATTGATGTCACCGCTCATGGTCGCATTTAGGGGTTCATTGCGCAAGGCTCTTTTAAAGGATCTGCTAGAGGTGAAGGATCATCTGGAGGGTGGGCAGGTATTTTTTTGCTTACCGAATCAGGAAGTACATGAGTCCGAGAAAACTGAGCAGCAGTGCTGCAAGGAGTCTTGGATCGAAGATTCCGGTGACTTCTGCATGCTTGAGAAACGCGAGCGGTGATTCCCAGGTTACGCCTTCGACCTGTTCGTTCGAAGGCGGGGGTGTGGCAAGACTGATTCCGACGTAGACGACGCTGAGGATGCTGAAATAATAGAATGCCTGCATCATGAACGGAATGCCGAGCCCGTTTTCCGGATCGGAGACGTATTGAACGCCGCCGAGGAACTCGAAGCCCATATCGAACATGAATATTACCAGTCCGGCGAGGAAACCGAACAGCAGGGTAAACGTACCTGCCTGCGAGGTTCCTCGTCTCCAGAACACGCCCCACACAAGTACTGTCGCGATTGGTGGCGCGATGAACTGGGCGGGCATTTTGTTGATCGCCTGGAAAATGGAGCCGAACTTGTCTCCCTGAGTGGACCACGCGATCGCGAGAATCATAACGATTACTGAACTGATTCTGCCGATGCGGACCTGCATGTCCTCTGACATATCAGGCCTTACGTGTTTGGCGATGTCGACGGCGACGAGTGTTCCGGTACTGTTAAGTGCGGCTGCTATCGTACTCATAAGTGCCGCAAGTAATGCCGCCGCCATGATGCCTACTAGCCCGACGGGCAGGAGCTCTGTGATGAGTGTGGGGAGTGCATCCTTGGGTTCGGCGATGATGTCTTTGAATAGTACATAGGCGAGAACGCCGGGCAATACCATGAAGAACGGTGGCAACACTTTGAGCAGCCCGGCAAAGAGAGCTCCGTGTTGTGCGTCCCGCAGTGTTTTGGCTCCGAGTACGCGCTGCACGATTGTCTGGTCTGTACACCAATACCAAAGGCCGAGTATTGGAAAGCCCAGTAGAAAACCGTACCATACCGATTCGCGGTCATAGCCTTCTTCGCCGGGTGTGTGAATCATGCTCAGTTGGTTTGGCTTCGTGGCATCGACGAGATCGCTGTAGGAGTGAATCCCGGCGTCTGGAAGTTTCGTGAAGGCGATGACGGTGATGATGACTGCGCCGGTCAGTAGAATGGCGGTTTGAATCGTCTCTGTGACGACTACCGCCCGGAGGCCTCCGACGACAGTGTAAATTGCGGTGATGCTGGAGATGGCTGCGATGGATGCCCAGGGCGGGATGCCAAAAAACTGCTCGAATACGGCGGCACCTGCGTAGAGACTAATTCCGATGTGAATCAGCATTGCTGACATGATGAACATGACGGCGAGAACCGTGCGCGCAGTCGGACTATATCGTTTTTCCATGAATTCGGGGAGGGTCGTGATGCGTGTGCGGAAATAGATGGGTACGAAAATGAGGGTGAGCAGCATGAGTGTGAACGTGGCCATCCATTCGAAATTGCCCACGACCATCCCTATGCCGAATCCGCTTTCCGCGAGTCCGACGAGGTGAATAGTCGAAATATTGGAAGCGAAGAGGGCGGCTCCGACTACGGGCCACCTTAAGCTACGGTTTGCGAGGAAGTATGATTCGCTGGTCTGATGCTTGATTTTTCGAACAGACCATAGACCTACGAAGAGGATGCCTGCCATGTAAATGACGATAATGATGAGATCGACTGATGAAATCGTCATGCTTTTGTCATGCTCCTCTTTCATGTCGAGCGTTTGCTTAGCCGCGTAAGAATAGACGAAAGGGGTATAGCGAGGTCAAGGCTCCGAAGGCATCATTTGTAATCGGCTAACGTCGAGAAGTATTGTTAGGGGTGTTGATTGTAGTGAGGAGATTTTTGTGATGGGTGTTGACGAGAAGCCGGTTGAGCCGAAACCTGCGGTGGTATGTGTTCTGTTTGATGGCGATGGGAAGGTGTTGATGGGTCGGCGGAATGAGTCGCTGCGGTTTATGGGTGGGCACCACGTGTTTCCGGGGGGACGGGTTGATGAGGACGACTCGACAAAGCGGGTGCTGAATGAGGCAAATGATGATACGGCCAAGAGAAAATTTGCGGCTGTGCGTGAGTTGTTTGAGGAATCGGGGATTTTGCTGACAGAAGGTGAACTTCCGGGGGCGTCTATGATGCGGGCGCGGCGTGAGGAGCTTCTGGCGGGGGATATCGGGCTGCTGGCGATTCTGGAGGAGTTCGACTTGCAGATTGACGGGTTCCGGTTTGAACCGGCTGGACATTGGATTACGCCGGAGGAGTCTCCGGTACGTTTTGATACGCAGTATTTTGTGAGTCGTTTCGATGGCGACGCGCACGGGCATACTGAGGAGTTGATCGAAGGGGAGTTGACGCGGTTGGACTGGTATTACCCGACGGAGGCGCGGGAACGATGGCAGAAGGGGGAGATTAAGCTTTCGCCGCCGGTGTCGTACACGCTTCAGCACCTGGGGTCGGTGGAGCATCCGGCGTGTCTGGATTTGCTGAACGATCAGGAGGGGGGTGCTGCGGGTCTGGTGGAGCGGATGGAGTTGCGGCGGGGAATTTATATCGTTCCGTTAGAGACTGATACGATTTTGCCAGCGACGCACACGAACTGCATTATTGTGGGCGAAGAGGAACTGTTGGTGATTGATCCGGGGTCGAAGGATGCGGAGCAGCAGGCTTTTTTGAATAATCAGCTGGATCGGTTGAAAGCGCTGGGGTCCACGGTGAAGGCGGTGGTGTTGACGCATAGTCATCGGGACCATGTGGAGGGAGTGGAGGCGGTGCGGACTCGGTATGATGTACCGGTATGGGCTCATGAGAAGTGTGATGAGCAGGTGAGTTTTTCGGTGGGTCGTCATATCGAGGACAATGAGATTCTGGAACTGCCGGGGAGTCCGGGATGGCGACTGCGTGCATTGTACACGCCGGGGCATGATCCGGGACATCTGAGTTTTTACGAGGAGACGACGCGGACGCTTTTATGCGGAGACATGATTGCGAATCCGGGGACGATCGTGGTTTCTGAATCGTTCGGCGGGAACATGCAGGATTTTATGGACAGTCTGGAACGGCTGATAGCGATTGAGGACGCCACGCGTGTGGTGCCTTCGCATGGTCGCTTCGAGAAGAATCCGCAGGCCGTGATTCAGAAGCATCTGGATCATCGTTTGTGGCGTGAGAACAAGATTCGGGAGAAGTATGAGGCTGGGGCGACGAGCCTGAAGGATCTGCTGGCGGCGGCTTATGACGATGCCCCCGCGGCTGCGATGCCGATTGCGGAACATGCGTTGAAGGCGCATCTTGCGCGACTGGGGATCGAGGTGGAGTAGCGGAATTGACGGGGACGCGGGAGGCAACCTTCGGCGGGGTTATGGTATGGTATGTGCTGCCGGGGAAAGCGATCTGAGAACTACAGGAGAGGCGTTTGTATGCGGGCCAAGAAGCATGTTGTTGTGTTGATGGGGGGGATTAGCTCCGAGCATGATATTTCAATTCAATCCGGCGAAATGATTCTGGATAATCTCGATACGGACACCTATAAAGTGTCGTCGATCGTAATTACGCGGGATGGTGAATGGTTGTTTTCCGATGAGCCTGGCGAGTATATGGAGATCAGCAGGGCAATCCCGAAACTCCGGGACATGCATCCCGACTGTGTTTTTATTGCGCTGCATGGGCCGTTCGGGGAGGACGGGCGGATTCAGGGGCTGCTGGACTTGATGGGGATACCTTATACGGGATCGGGGTGTTCTGCGAGTGGGCTTGCGATTGACAAGATTCGCTCTAAACAGATTATGAGACATGTTGGCGTTAGTGTGCCGGATGCGATCGAGTTTACGCTGCATGACTGGAAACTGGATGGCGAGGGGATAGCGCATCGGGTGTCGGAATCGCTGGGGTTTCCGTGTGTTGTGAAAAATCCGCGGCAGGGATCGAGTTTGGGAATGGCGATTCCGAAAACGGCAGATGAATTTAACGACGCCGTGGAGCAGGTATTGGGTTACGGATACACGTTGATGGTTGAGCGGCTGGTTCACGGTACGGAAGTGACTTGCGGTGTATTGGACCTGGAAGAAGGGGAGGGGGAGGAAGCGCTGCCTGTGACGGAGATTCGTCCGGTGAAGTCGGAGTTTTTCGATTATCACGCAAAGTATACTGCCGATGCAGCGAATGAGATTACGCCTGCCGAAATTGATGAGTCAATTCGAGACCGGGTTCAGGAAATATCACTGAATGCGCATAGGACGCTGGGCTGTAGAGGGTTCAGCCGGAGTGATATGATTATTTCCGGGGACGATATTGTCTGGCTTGAAACGAACACGATTCCGGGATTCACAGAAACGTCACTTTTGCCTCAGGGTGCGGCTGCGGCCGGGATGTCGTTTAAGGATCTCCTGACCCGTATCGTCGCAACTGCAACGATTTAGTCCATTCCAAGGCGGAGCGAAGAGAACACACAGATGCCCATCACTTACACGAAAATGCACGGTCTTGGAAACGATTATCTATTCATCGAGACGGAAAAGAATCAATGCGGGGATTGGCCCGAACTTTCACGTCAGATGAGCCAT
>DTSJ01000444.1 GCA_012965445.1 Candidatus Hydrogenedentota bacterium | reverse complement strand
GATTTCGGGGATTCTCCGGTTGGGGAGAGGGATCTGGAGGAAATCGAGAACCGGATGCGGAAGATTATTAAGGAAAAGCAGCCTTTTGAGCAGGCTTATAAGACGCTGGATGAGGCTGTGGCGTATCTGGAGCAGACGGATCAGAGCTACAAGATCGAGTATGCGAAGGAGTTGGTTGAGTCGGGTCGGGCCAGGGATGAGGGGCTTGGATTCTATACAAATGGGCCGTTTGTGGATATGTGCGAGGGGCCGCATTTGGAGACGACGGGGAAAGTGCCGAAGGCGTGCTTCAAGCTGGACCGAATTTCGGGATCGTATTGGCGCGGGGACGAGAAGAATGCGATGCTGACGCGGATCTATGGATTGGCATTTGAGCGGAAGGCAGACCTGAAGGATTATATTGAACGTCGCAAGCTGGCAATGGAACGGGACCACCGCAAGCTCGGCGACGAGTTGGACATCTTTTTCTTGGATGCGGAGGTCGGGGTTGGTCTTCCGATGTGGATGCCGAACGGCGCGGTGATTCGTGATGAGCTTGAGGCGTGGGCGAAGGAGGAGGAATTCAAGGCTGGGTATGTGCGGGTGTCGACTCCGTCGATTACGCGGAGTGGACTTTATGAGAGGTCCGGACATTTGCCGTATTATGCGGAGGACATGTATCCCCCGATGACGGTCGACGAGAATGACAAGTACTATCTGCGTCCGATGAATTGTCCGCATCATCACAAGATTTTCTCGGCGCGTCCGCACAGTTATCGGGATCTGCCTTTGCGTATGGCGGAGTACGGCGACACGTTTCGCTATGAGAAGCACGGGTCGCTCGCGGGGCTTCTTCGGGTGCGCGCGATGTGTATGAATGATGCGCACATCTATTGTACGCCGGAGCAGGTGGAGGATGAATTTCGGGGTGTGATCGATTTGTATAAATTGTATTTCGGGAAGCTGCGGCTGGGCTCGTTTCAGGCTCGTTTGTCGTTGAGCGATTCCGACAGCGATAAGTTTGTGGGTGATCGCGCGGAGTGGGATCGTACCGAGGCCATTGTGCGTGAGGTGCTGACAAATCTTGAGGTGGACTTTGAGGAAGAGCACGGAGAAGCCGCGTTTTACGGGCCTAAACTGGATATTCAGCTGAAGAATTTGCTTGGTCGCGAGGAGACGATTTCTACGTGTCAGTTGGACTTTGTTGTCGCGGATCGGTTCGATCTGGAATACATTGACGCGGACGGCGAGCGCAAGACTCCGTTTATTATTCACCGGGCGCCGCTTGGTACGCATGAGCGGATGATCAGTGTTCTCATCGAAATGTACGGGGGCGCATTCCCGACCTGGATGGCGCCGACGCAGGTGAAATTGATCCCGATCAACGATGAAGTTCTCCCCTACGCGCGAGAGATTTTCGATACGCTACGCAACACATTGTTCCGATCCGAGATCGATACTTCAAATGAGTCGTTCAATAAGAAACTGCGCAAAGCGATTACGAGCAAGACTCCGAATATCTGGATTCTGGGCGGCAAGGAAATGGAGGAGCGGAATATCACCTGGCGGCGGTATTCCGTGAAGGAGCAGACGACTGTTTCGCTGGACGCGGCGCTAGGGGCGCTGGAGGTGATGCGTAAGGAGCGGCTGATGGATAACTTTGAGGATGTGGGGTTGCCGCTGGCTTAGGCTTCTTTCGTACGGACTTTGTAGAGCAGGTATTCTACGCTGTCGACGAGGGCGTCGTAGGAGGCGGAGATGATGTTTTCTGAGACGCCTACTGTGTACCAGGATTCTTCTCCGTCGCTGGATTCGATTAGGACGCGGGTGCGTGCGCTGGCGGCCGCGTGGCTGTCGAGGATGCGTACTTTGTAGTCTTCGAGGTGGAGTCGTTCTATTTCCGGGTAGTGCTCTGTTAGTGCTTTGCGGAGTGCCCGGTCGAGCGCGGCTACGGGGCCATCGCCTTCTGCGGCTGTGTGCAATTTTGTGCCGTCGGGGAGTGTAATTTTGATCGTGGCTTCGGCCGTCGTGTCTCCGCCGAGGCCGCTTTGGACGGTGCTGGCATGGTATCCGTCGAGGGTGAAATAGGGGGTGAAATCGCCGATGGTTTTGCGCATGAGGAGTTCGAGTGAGGCATCTGCGCCTTCGAATTCGAGGCCGAGATTTTCAAGATCCTTCACTTTTTTGAGAATTGCCTTCGTTTTTGGGTCTTCTTTGGTGAGTTCGATGCCGAGTTCGGCTGCTTTTTCAAGAAGACTCGAGCGGCCGGCCATTTCGCTGACCGGAATATGTGTGGTGTTGCCGACCAGGGGAGGGTCGATGTGTTCGTAGCTGGACTTCATTTTGCGGACGGCGTCGGCGTGCATTCCGCCTTTGTGGGTGAATGCGTCGCGGCCTACGTAGGGGGCGTTGTCTTTTGGCACCATGTTGGCGAGTTCGGCGACCAAGTGGCTTAGTCGACTGAGGTTGGTGAGGTTTTCGGGGGTTACGACATCGTAGCCCATTTTCAGCTGAAGTGAGGGGATAATGGAGCAGAGATTGGCGTTTCCTGTTCGTTCGCCGTAGCCGTTGATTGTGCCCTGGAGCTGGACGGCGCCTTCCTGAATGCCGATGAGGGAGTTTGCGGTGCCACAGTCGGAGTCGTTGTGGGTGTGTATGCCCAAGGGGGTATCGGGCAGTTTGGTACGGAGGGCGCGCATGGCCTGTTGGATTTCGTGGGGCAGACGGCCGCCATTTGTGTCGCAGGGAATCAGGGTTTCAGCCCCGGCATTCCAGGCGGACTCCATACACGCGAGCGCGTATTCGTTGTCTTCGAAAAAGCCGTCGAAGAAGTGCTCGCCGTCAACCATGACGCGCACACCTTGATCAATGAGGTAGGCAACGGATTCTTCTACGATTTTGAGATTCTCGTCGAGGGGGATGCGGAGGATTTCCTTGACCTGCGTGATGGAGGACTTGGCGAAAATGGTTACGATTTCGGTTCTTGCGCTGAGGAGCGCTTTGAGGTTTTCATCGTCTTCGACGGTTGACTGCGAGTAGCGGGTACTACCGAAGGCAGTGAGCTTTGCATTCTTCAGGTTCATGTCAGCGGCGCGTTCGAAAAGTTCGACGGCTTTGGGATTCGAGCCCGGCTGTCCTCCTTCGATATAGGCGACTCCGAAATCGTCGAGCGCTTTTACGACGCGGAGCTGATCTTCGGACGAGAATTTGATTCCGGGGCCTTGTGCGCCGTCGCGAAGGGTGACGTCGTAGATTTCAATCCTGGTGCTCACTACAGTTCTCCAAATGGGTTCATGATTGAGGTAAAAATGCCACGGTTTTTTCGGTGAGCATTGTAGGGATGAGGGTATGTCCATCGGGGAAGAGAACGCCAGCTTTTGCGGCTTCTTCTTCGGAATAGCAGGCGCGGTCGTTGGGGGTGATCCCGGGGCCGTAGAGTATAAAGGGGACGGGGCCGCCTGCGTGGGTTCTTGATTCGATGGAGGTGATGTGATCGGGCCCGATGACTATACGGCAGTCTCCGCGTTGTTTGGCGAAGTCCATGCACGGTTTGACTACGAGTGCGTCGAAGTCCTCAATAGCCTTTATTTTAAGGGCTGTATCGCCTTCGTGGGCTGCTTCGTCGGGGGCTTCTACGTGGAGGTAAACGAAGTCGACGGTTTCGAGAGCGTTCAATGCGGCTTCGACTTTTCCGGCGTAATTGGTATCGACATAACCGGTCGCCCCTTGGACTTTGACTATTTCGAGGCCCGCGCTTTTTCCGATGCCGTTTACGAGATCAACGGCGGAGATGACTGCGCCTGAAACGTCGAAACGCTGGGCGTAGGTTTGCATGGAGGGAGCACCGCCTTGTCCCCAGAGCCAGATGGATGTGGCCGGCAGTTTTCCAGCGAGAATTCGTTTTTGATTGACCGAATGATCACGCAGTACTTCCTGCGCTTTTTCCATCAGGCCGATTACTGATTCGTTATGATCTCCTTTTGGGAGATGCGGCTCGTATTCCTGATCGCTGATGTCGTGCGGCGGTGTGCATTGCAACGCCGCGTACAGTGACTTGGTTTCCGGTGCCACATCGACGAGGAGGAGGTGGCGATACCCAACGCCGGGGTAAAAACGAAGGCCGTCTTGCCCGAGCGAGTCGTTGAGTGCTTGGATGAGTTCTGCGGCTTCTTCGGAAGAAATGTGATCGGCGGAAAAGTCTTTCATGCGTTTGTTTTCGAGTGTGACGAGGTTGCAGCGAAAGACGAGCTGATCGGGTCCTATGGAAATATTCTGATTCACTGCTTCGAGCGGTGCGCGTCCCGTGAAGGTCTCGTGGGGGTCATATCCGAAGACGGAAAGGTTTCCGATGTCGCTTCCGGGAGGAAAAGCATCCGGGATGGGCATGAAGAGTCCTGTGATACCGAGGCGTGCGGCATCATCCATAGCTGGTGTGTTTGCAGCGGCGATTGGGGTTTTACCGCCTAACTCGTCGAGCGGGAAATCGGCCATGCCGTCGCCTAATAGGACTAAATGCTTCAATTTCCGGTTCGACTCCTGTAGTATGGTAGGTGAGGTCAAGAAAATAGCATATAAGTGGTTGTGAATCAAAGCTATACGACGATTCCGTTGCTTTGGCGGATATGGAACTTCTATTATAAAAATGATTAAACTATGAAAAATGATACTACACTTATCGAAAAGGCACTTGGCTTATGTGCGGAGGCGGGAGTTTCGTTTGATCGGGATTCGGTGTTGGGTTTGTTGGAGACTTATGTCGGATTGATTCGGGAGTGGAATGCTTATGCGTCGCTCGTCTCTGTCGTGGACGCTGAGACGAATCTGGGAAACCACTGTGTTGATTCGTTGGCTCTTGCGCCATGTTTGCGGTCGTTCATTGAAGGGACGAAGGGCTGCTATATTGATATCGGAAGCGGGGGCGGATTTCCTGCTGTACCGCTGTGCATACTGTTTCCGAACCTGGAAGCCAGGTTGATTGAGCGTAACACAAAGAAGACGGTTTTTCTGAAGAAAGTTGTTCGACGTCTGTCACTGGAAAACGTTTCCATCATGAATGAGTCGTTCGATGGGGGCGAAGATGGTGAAACACGGAGGCTCATCACGTCGCGGGCGATCGAAAAACCTGAAGAGGTGATTCGGAGGCTTCTGGAGAGACTTGCAGGGGGAGATGTCTTTCTTTGCCAGACCGAATCGATACACGAGATGGATGTCGAATTCGTGGGTGGGTTCTCGGTTGACGAGATAATCGATGAGTTTTCTGTGGCTGGTATGCGGCGAAACAGATTGTACCAAATAGAGTTGTTGTCTTAGATTGTTCCACGTGGAACCTGCTTTAAAGTGCGAATTGAACGTGCGGTCTGTTCAATTTTGGGACTTATCCACAGGAGACAATCGCGGGACAGCCCCGATAGAGTGCGTGAAAAGCCCCTATTCCAAGGGATGTGGGCGACTTTATAGATATTGCCGATTTTGGGTCGATCTATCCAGATCTTTTCCACAGGTTCCACGTGGAACCCGAATCCGGTCTCAGGATTTTCCTAGAGTCAACGACACACAGGCATCGTAAGCCATTTCGGGTGTGATACATGAGAGCATTTCCGATGGGGTCATCGCAGCGAGTATCTGTGAATCAGGGACAAACTCCGATGCTTGCAGCACTTTACTGGGTTGGCGCAGCGTCGCGTGCTGTTCCGGATCGGTGCCTCCGAAGACCGAAACGACGGGGACATCCAGAGCTGAAGCGATGTGCATAGGACCTGTATCCCCGCCGAAATAGAGGTCAGACTTCTGGACTAGTGCCATATACTGCTTCAGACTGTCCGTCTCCGGGGCGATAACGGGATTCCGGGTAGTCATCGCTGCTACCTCACGAACCATATCCAACTGTCCAGGACCCCAGGTCAGCAGCACATCGAAACGTCCGTCTGACAGCAGCATATCCGTTAGAGCCGCGAAATGCGCCAGTGGCCATTGTTTCTCCGGACGGTCAACAGGAACATGGACGGCAGCAATCTTCTTTGCGCCGGCAAAGTTCTCCTCCATAAACGCTTCACTCATGTCGAGGGCGTCCTCCGGAATGTGGAGGGATACGTCCAGCGATTTCCATCCCTTAGAGAATGATTCGCATAGTGCCAGGTTCTCATGCATTCTATTTCGAACTTCCTGGCCGAGTTTAGTTTTGCGATTGATAAACAGGTAGCTCAATTCCTGGCTTCGCGGTCTGGAGAACCCGTATCTTTCTGGGGCCCTGGATGCAAATGTTATGAGACCGCTCTTGAGGATCCCATGAAAATCAATGGCCATATCATATCGATTTGATCGCACTTTTTTGCACAGCGCACGGAACTCCCGGTAGGACTGCTTCAGGTCGTGGGGGCGTGAGAACACGAGCAACTGGTCGATGAGTGAATGACCTTCGAGCACGTCTGCCGACTTGCTTTCCACGACCCAATCGATCTGCGCGTCGGGAAAGGTATCCCGCAGACAATGCAGGGCAGGGAGCACGCGCACGACGTCCCCAATCGCGCTGAGCCGAATAATCAAAATTCGTGGAACACCATTTAGCAATTCAGCATAAACCCAATCCCGGTTCTGACCGGTGGTCGTGGCGAATCAACATGAGCAGTTCCCGGAAGACGAGGGCGTCATAATTTGCTTGACGGTCTCTACGGGCTTTCTCCGGACAATCAGTTCCAGAAGGTAATTTGAACTGAAAAACACTAAAATAGCACAATTGAACACCAAAATGCCTTCTTTGAATTCTCCGAGATCTCCATTACATGTATACGTTACACGCTGTTATACAGTTTATATAGTATCTACTTAAATATATTTTACTATTACATCCTTTATACTGTTGGCAATCATATATGGACGGCTCGATCATGGGCTGCCTTGTTC
>DTSJ01000443.1 GCA_012965445.1 Candidatus Hydrogenedentota bacterium | reverse complement strand
GAGCGTCCCTTATTTATAGGCTTAAACGAACAAGAGGAACCTAATGTCCCCTTTTTCATATGGGAAATCCGGGTTTATGATAAAGCAATTAGAAGGATTTGGGCAGTGTTTATTTTTCGGGAGTTCCCCAGACAGTGACTTCGTTGAAGTAGCCAGTATCGTCGAACGAGCCGACGCCTAAAGTGCCTGAGGTAAAGGTTTTATCCGTGGTGTGCATGATGGCGTTTTCCATGTCGTCTACGAATACATCGATGGTGCCCGATTCGGCATCGCGGATGATGCGGACGGTGTGGTATTCCTTGTCCCATTTCCAGCCGTCGGTGCGTTCCTGTACGATTGAGATGCGGGGTTCTTTGTCGACTTTAAAGATGGAGTGTGCGTGGGGGTCGGCTTCGGTGGCGATGTGGACGTAGTAATATTGAACATCGCTGTTTTTGTTGAAGAATAGGCAGGTGTCGCGGTGGCCGTATTCGCGTCCGGTCTGTTTGACGTTTACTTCGAGGACGAAGCTGCTGAGGTTCAGGCCTTTGATCCACGCGATGCTGTGGGGTGAGCGTACGACCGGCTGGTAGTCGCTGGAACCTTTTAGGGATAGGACGGATTTTCTTCCGTCTTTTTTGAGTTCCCAAGCTTTTGGGTCGGTCATGGTCCAATTCTCCGAGCCTTTCTTGAAGTTTTCAGAGAAAACGAGTGGATAGCCCTTGCCAGCAGGGTCTTTTTTGGATGCTGCGACGGCGTTTGAGGAGGTGAAGGCGACGGTCAGGGGGAGGATGAGGGCTATGGCCAGGGTATATGTGAGGGGTGTTCGTTTCATGGTGTGGTGTCCTTTTGATGGATTGGCAAAGACCAGTAATGACTATACAACAAAGCTGCAAGGGGATAAAACGTCGGCGCTCGTAATCGAAGGATGATGTCGGTGCGCCGGAGTCCATAGACGTTTCTCGCTTTCCACGAGATCTGGTGGTTGCCGGGATGGATCGGAAAATGCTGGAGCGAGGATTGTGCTATGCTGGCGAGTGTAAATATTGTGATTTTGGACAACGTGTTTCATCGAGGAGAACTGTCATGCTGATTCGCAGGGTATTCGTAACTGTTTTGGTCTGCGGGATGCTTCCTGCATCTGCACAGCTTAATCTGAAAAACGGGGCAGATCTCAACATGAACGGTTCCTCAGGCAGCACGATAATTTTTTCCGATGGGACGATTCAGAGTACGGCGTCAACATCGACGACTCCCCACACAACACTTCCTACGGGCACGGCGGCTCGGGCAATATAGCCAACGGCAGTGATTCTTATGTGGGCGGGGGGTCAGACAACATAGCCTCTGGTAATAACTCCGTGGTAGGCGGGGGTGAAGTTGTGGAAGCGAACGGCCTTCGTTCTGTAGTCGGCGGCGGCTTTTTTAACGTCGCAGATGGAGAGTCATCTACACTCAGCGGGGGTAGCTCGAACTATGCCGGAAGCGATCATGCAACGATCAGCGGCGGCAGCTTTAACTTGGTCAGCGGAGTCTACTCGGTTATCAGTGGAGGTTTCGGAAACGTGGTGTACGACAATTATGGAACCATCGGGGGCGGCTGGGAAAACGAGGCGGGCGACAACGATGGAAGTACGACGATTTTTACGTATGCGACTGTAGGCGTGGGCTTCACCAATACTGCAAGAGGTAAATACGCAGTGGTGGGCGGCGGAGACAGGGGGTGTTTACGAAGCGAATGGAAGGATTACATTCACTGGACGTTCTAAAGCCCGCTAAATCAGGGAAAAGGAACTACAAAAACGCGAGGAGACCGAAAAGTTGAGTAAAGTTAGGTTAGGGTTATAAGAAGTTAGAGAGAAAAGGGAAAAGTTGAGCAGG
>DTSJ01000442.1 GCA_012965445.1 Candidatus Hydrogenedentota bacterium | reverse complement strand
CAATTCTCCGTGAGCAGCGCGGACTCAGCAGCGAAACGGTCCAAACCACCGCCGATACCGCCAAAGATCTCTACGTCGAACTGACCGATCAGCATCAGTTCTCCATGACCCTCGACACGCTGAAAGTTGTCGTAAATGAAGAATTCCGCGAATGGGACCACGCGCTCAACGAAGGCGACACCGTCGTGTTCATCCCCCCCGTGGCGGGAGGTTGACCCATGAGTTTTACGCTGAGCCCGGAACCATTCGACCCCGAAGCCCTGAAACGCAATCTCCTCGACCCTGCTGCGGGTGCCTGTGTGACCTTCGAAGGCTGGGTCCGCAACGAAAACGAAGGTCGCAAAGTACTTCGTCTCGAATATGAGAGCTACGAAGCAATGGCCGTAAAGGAAGGCGACAAAGTCATCGCCGAAGCACGGGAAAAATTCCCGCTCATCAGCGCACTGTGCGTCCACAGGATCGGCCTCCTTGAAATCGGAGACATTGCCGTGTGGGTCGGCGTCAGCTCAGGACATCGCGGCGAAGCCTTCGACGCCTGCCGCTACATCATCGACGAAGTCAAACACCGCACACCCGTCTGGAAAAAAGAGCTCTATGTCGATGGTGATTCCGGCTGGGTACGCTGTGAAGCCTGCGCCGAACCGGGACACACGCACTGACTCGTTTGCAGTCGACTGTTCCAAGTCTCTTCTTTTGTCGCCCTGGAATCGAAATAGAGGATCGCGACTGCCAGGATTCCGAACAGGAATGGGCTTGCTGAGGCGATCATCAACGCCGTACAAAGGTCCCACTGTTCCGCCATGAAACCTTCCGCCCATGGTGCCGCGATGTTTCCAAGATTACCCGCCGCAGCCATCAGCGCAAACATACTCGCCCCGCCCCGGGGAAAACGATCCGCCGTGACACCCAAGTGAGTTGGCCAGAGTACGCTGCAGCTAACGCCGACCAGTACGCACGCGCCCAGCGCCCCATGGAGCTGATGCCCATGCGCCGATAACGAAAAAGAGTCCACTCGCGAGTCCGGATACAATCAGAATCCCGTACGCACCAATTCTTGCAATCATTACCGGAGCAAAAAGTCGCGTCAATCCCATCAGCAGCGCAAACCCCGCCAGCGCCATCCCTCCTCCAGTCTTCGTGAAACCCAGCACGCTCTCCGCATAAGCAGGAAGCCACTGACCCATTCCTTCCTCCGTCGCTCCGACCAGAGCGATCATCAGCATCGCGACATAAAAACGCGGACGCTCGAGCAGCTTCCGCAATCCATACCGTTCATGATCGGGATGTACCAGAGGCGGCAGCAGTGCCCGTAAAAAACCGATCTCTTCCAGAATTGCTGGTGCGTGTCCCATCCCGCCATCGTCCCCCGAATCGCCTCGGCCAATGCATTCGCCGCAGCAATACGAATCTCAGAATCGGAATTGCTCAATAGCTCGATCAGTTTGTCATGCGGCTCCCCACGTTGCAGAACGCCATTTGCGATAGTAGGCAAATCCCGCACTTCATCAGTTTCATTGCTCAGTCCGGCTTCCTGTTCCGTCTCAACGACCAAAGGCTCGACCGGAGTGATAGGCACTGCAAACAATGTCTGCAAAATAAAAACGACGAAGACAACCCCCAAAACGCACAACCCCAGAAAAATTTCCTTCCATTTGAAAGTCTTCGTGCCTGGCATTGCGGCTCCACTTCTTTTCACACTCTCGAGTCAGCAAAGAGACTACAGTATACCCCAAGACCCAAGTTGTAAAACTGTCAATAGTTTACTTTTGTAAACCATTGCAGTAAAACTACTTACACAAGCCGACCTCTCGTTTTCCACAACCCCCGTTTCGGACCTTCAAGGCCCGATTTACCGATTCGCCCG
>DTSJ01000441.1 GCA_012965445.1 Candidatus Hydrogenedentota bacterium | reverse complement strand
GTCTATGTAATCTCGAAGACCTTGTTCAATCTGCAGTACGGCTTTCCGGGTGACCTCTGCCGAGGTACCTTTGGGGAATTCTATTGAAGCCTGAATCAGATTCTCGTCCCAGCTTGGAAAGGGGGTAAATTTTATGTATCCGGCGCCACCCAGGCCAACGGTCAGGAACACCAGCAGCATTGTAGTGCACAGGGTGATGTATCGATTTACTACGGCGAAGCGCACGGCTGACTTATAGGTGACGTTGATTAGGTAGTCGATGGCCCCGTTTATTTTGCTTCGAATTCTTCCGCCGAGCCGGAAAAGAAAGATCTTGCTTCTACGATCAGCGCCTGCTTCCGGCAGGTTGGAGAGATGCGCGGGCAGGATAAACAAAGCTTCGATTAGGGATGTTAACAAGGCACCGATGACGGCGGTGGCCATCGTTCCCATGAATTGCCCCATCGTGCCTGGGATAAACCACATGGGGACGAACGCCACGATGGTGGTTGTGACGCCGGCGATCACGGGAAACCCGACCTCGAAGAGGCCGTTTACTGCTGCCATGAGCGGTCCGTCGCCCTGTGTGCGGCGCAGGTAGACTGCTTCTGCGATTACGATTGCATCATCGACGATAATACCGAGTACCATCACGAGTCCGAACAGTGTGACGCTGTTCAGGGTTGCTCCGGTCAGCCATAGAATGGTGAGGGAACCACATATCGAAATCGGAATTCCCATGGCGACCCAAAAACTCAGGCGGCTGTTCAAAAAAGTCCACAGGCAGAGGAGTACGATGAGCAGTCCTATGGCACCGTTCTGCGTCGTAATGAGCAGACGATCATTAATCACACGGGCACTATCTGCCCATGCGGTCAGGTGAATGCCTTTAGGAAGGGTTTTAGACTTCGCTTCAACGTACGCGTATCCGGCGTTGACAATCGAAATTGAATCTTCTTCTGGCGTTTTCGCGATCGACAATAATACGGCAGGCTCGCCGTTGAATCGCGCATAGACCGGATCTTCAGTGAATTCGTCGTGAATGGTTGCGAGTTCCCCGAGTGTAATAACCTGACCGGAGGGGCGTGTTACGACAACGATATCCGCCAGTTCCCGGCCGGTGTATTTACGCACCTTGACGCGGAGTGCGATTTTTTCGCTGCTGGTCCGTACTGATCCCCCAGACAAATTGATGCTGCCCTGTCGAATCGCGAGCATCACCTCGTCGAACGTCAGCTCATACTTTCGCAGCACCTGTTCGGAAAGCTCAATCGTGATTTCGTATTCTCGCACGCCGATGATGGAGACTTTTGAAATAGAGGGATCGGCCTGCAACTCGTCCTTGATCTGCTCGGCGGTTTCTTTGCGCGTCCGTTCATCCATTTCGCCCCACAACGTAAGCCTGAGCATTTCACGCGTCAGGAGTGCTTCGGATACGACGGGTTTTTCGGCTGCGGCTGGAAAAGTAGAGATGGCATCGACCGCGTTTTCGATGAGGTCCTTTGCCTTGCTCACCGAGAACCCGTCGCGGACCTCTACGATCGCGCGACCGACATTTTCCGTAGAGATCGTGGTGTATCGTTTGACGCCTTCCAGGCCGTCGACGGCTTCTTCCAGCTTTCGTGCGATCCCGTTTTCGATTTCTTCTACGTCTGCTCCGGGATACACGACGGTAACGGAAATGGATGTGGGCTTAATTTCGGGAAAGGACTCGCGCAGCATCGAGAATCCACCGACCGCTCCCGTGACGAGGATGACCAGAGCGAGCATGTTCGCGAGGACGTGATGATTGATAATGGTGCCGATAAAACGCTGCATATCTGGTAAAACAAGCCCTAAGTTCTTTGGCGGTCTAACCCAACAGGACGGAAGATGTTCAAGCGAATTGGTTATA
>DTSJ01000440.1 GCA_012965445.1 Candidatus Hydrogenedentota bacterium | reverse complement strand
TCATCGAATCCGAAACCCGCGCCTTCAGCTGAATCCCCGCACCCTCAAGCGTCAAAACTTTGTAAGCCCCGGTGTCCTCGATAAGCCCGACTTCCGCGGCCAGACTTCCCGCAGATTCACTGTTCGATACCTCAACATGCTCAGGCCGAATTCCCAGCACAAACGAATCCGACTCAGTACACAGCCGCACCGCTGTTTCATGCTCCAACACGATCTCATCCCCGCCGCAACTGAACCGCCCGTCCTTCGCCACAATCTCCAGAAAATTCATCCCAGGACTGCCGATAAAAAATCCGATAAACGGCGATGCCGGATTCGCATAAAGTTCGTCAGGACTCCCCGTCTGCTCAATATTCCCGTCCCGCATCACCGTGACCCGATCAGCAAACGTCAGCGCCTCCTGCTGATCATGCGTCACATAAATCATCGTCAGCCTCAACTCTTCCTGGACCTGCTTCAGCTTCCGGCGCAGTTCCCATTTCTGCTGTGGATCAATCACCGTCAACGGCTCGTCCAGCAGTACCGCCGCCGTATTCGTACGCACAATCCCGCGCCCAAGCGATACCTTCTGTTTCTCCCCCGCCGTAAGCTGTCCGGCCTTATATTTCAGGACAGAACGTAATTCAAGCAGCTCCGCGATCTCCTCCACGCGCTTCTGAATTTCCCCCGGAGACATCTTGTCGTTCTTCAGCGGAAACCCAAGATTCTGCGCAACATTCATCGAATCATATATCACCGGAAACTGAAACACCTGCGCAATCCCGCGATCCTTCGGCGCAAGCGCACTCACGTCTTTCCCATCAAACAACACTTCCCCCCGCTGCGGTCGAAGCAGGCCGGAAATCATGTTCAACAGCGTCGTCTTCCCGCAACCCGAAGGCCCCAGTAGCGCGTTCGCCGATCCGTCTTCCCAAACCATCCCGAGATCATCCAGCGCGAACGCGCTCTTGTCTGCGGCGTCGCTGTAGGAATGATGAATCTGTTTCAGCTCGATACGTGCCATAATTATCCGCCCGTCAGCGTCGAGCGTTGGTCGTGCAGCAGCGCGCCCGACTCACGATCAAAAAGATAACACTGTGTCGGGTCGAGACACATTTGTATCTCCTCCCCGAGAGGGTGCGAAACGATCGAAGGCACGAGCGCAATCAACGAATGCCCGTCATGCTCCAAATGGATCTCCGTGTCAGAACCCACAACCTCGGCAAGCTGAACCGTACTCGTAAACCGCACATCGCCATCCGAACCTGAACCCGCCTGAACCGTATGCGCGCGAACCCCCAACGAAAGTGGCCCGTCGTTTATCTCGGCACCCGCATCCGGCCACGCAAACGCCAATTCCTCCGACACCTTTATCCAGGCCCGTCCCTCACGCTTCTCGCACTCGCACTCCAAAATATTCATCGACGGATAACTGAAATACGCACCCACATCAACCGTCGCCGGACGCTCATAAACCTCCCGCGTCAGACCATACTGCAAAATTTCCCCGCCCTGCATATACCCGACATGCGTCGCCATCGAAAGCGCGTCCACGGGCTCCGGCGTAGCGTAAATCACCGAGCCGCCCCGGTCCCGAAAAATCCGTTTCAATTCCCCCCGCAGTTCCTCTCGCAGTTTGTGAATTATCCATCACTTACGGTGTTCGAGAATATTGCTTCGCCGCTGCGTGTCAGTAAACAGCGCCCATCGAAATCGGAGATTTCGGCGAAGGTGGAAGAGGCTGCGGAACTGCTGGGGCTTACTTCGGTACTGCAGCATCGGCCGGAGGAGATCAGCGGGGGACAGCAGCAGCGGACTGCGATTGCGCGGGCGTTGGTGAAAGGATCGCGTTATATATTTCTGGACGAGCCGCTTGCGAACCTGGATTACAAACTGCGAGAGGA
>DTSJ01000439.1 GCA_012965445.1 Candidatus Hydrogenedentota bacterium | reverse complement strand
GTGGGAAGCTGGTAGTTTCAGTTCGTTAGTTAATGGTAGGGTAGCTCCTTCGTTTACTTCGTCAATAGGATGGGATGATTGAGACAATATGGCAGTTGCTATATGTAAATATCTGAAATCGAGCGTTCTGGTGGTCGTTCTGGCGATTCTTTCGGGATCGATGCCTGTTCCGGCGCAGGCGACTGGTTCTTTCGGGGACTGGGGAGATGACCATGTGGGGAAGTCTACGCCCGATTATGTAACCGGGGATGAGTGTTTGTTTTGTCATCGGGAGAAGGTTGGGAATGTCTGGGGGAAGAATCTGCACAATCGGTCTATGCGTAATGTATTGGGGGTCTCCCCCACTTTCAAGGCTTTGCTCGAGGCTGCGGGTGTTTCTGAGATTGCCAGTGAGTCTACGTATATTTTGGGGCGTCGGGACGAGTTGCGTTTTTTGAAACCGAATGGGAAGTATGGTCAGTTTTCAATTCATTCTACGCGGTTGACGGCTAAGGAGGGGGGCGGTTTCGAGAAGGTGAACGCGGGGGCTGCGCATTGGGACGAGGACGCGTTTGCAAATTCCTGCATCGGATGCCACACGACTTCGATTGATCTGGAGTATAAATCCTTTGAGGCGCCTTCGCTGGACTGCATGGTGTGTCACGGGGATGTTCCGCAGGGTCATCAGAACGAACCGGCACAGGCGTTGTTTGCGAAGAAAGCGAGGAATTCTGTTTTGGTGGAGATGTCTATTTGTGGCCAGTGTCATTTGCGGGGTGGGAAGTCGAAGTCTTCGGGGCTGCCTTATCCGAATTCGTTTGTCGGGGGGGATAATCTTTTTAAAGATCTCGAGGTCGATTTTTCTGAGGAGCGAATTGCTGGGATGAATATTGCTGATCGGCATGTTTACAGGAACGTGAAGGATGTGATCGTGTCGGGGCTCAATGAGATGGTGTGTACGACGTGCCATGATGTGCATGGCGAGTCTTCGCGACGGCATCGTGTGTTGAAACGGATTGAGCGTGATTCGTATTGCATGATTTGCCATAGTGATAAATCGGACTACACGAAAGTTTATTCGTATGAAGTCCACAACGATGTGTGTGATTATTAGAAGGAGAGAATGATGCCGCTGGATCCTGAGATAGATTATGAACACCTGCCGCCGGGTACGGATTTTGATGAGACGGATGTAAACTTGCGATCGTATTTTTGCGATATGTCTGACGAAAAGTTGTCGACGTATAACGCGGACTTCACTGATGCAGAACTTATGGAGTGGGATGAGAACTTTACTGAGGAGGGGTGTTTGTTTTTGATGTGCAGTGAACGAGATGTTAACGCTGTGGAATATAGGCGAGTGTTGAAAGTGCATCTTGAACATCGGACGCTTGAGGTTTAGGTTTGGATAATAGAATCGAGCGAGGTTGAAATGCGGTTTGATGTTATTGAAAAACCGTCAGTGTGCATTTAATCGAGAAAAAATAGAGAAAATTGGTCAATTGATGTCAATATTGTTAGTTTCATCGAATTTATGTAATTGTTTATGTACATATTTTGAACATTTCTTGAAAAAGGCTTGTAATCGGGGAAATATTAGTGTATAAATAAGTCAGTTAGAGAGTTCCTCATGAACCGTTTGCCCCACTCCCAAACGATAAACGGTTCTTAATGCCCAAGGGAGCAGGTCACCCAGCCTGCTCCCTACTTTTTTGTCCAGCCGAAGGTTTTTTGATCGATAGTGAGAAATTCCCGAATTTTGGGCGTTTTGGTGATCTAAATGAGGAACTTTGCGCGGAAATCAGTGCTTTATTGAGGTGGTGGTGGCGGCGGGCGATGGGAATCGGGGCGATCATCTGGACGACGATTAGGTTCGTATCGTTCCTGTGTGTTGTCGCGGGGTCGTTCGTCAGGATCGCCGAATTGTTCTCTTGGCCTAGGTTCACCCCCGCTACGTTCGAAGTGAGGGGGCCGTCTTTCTCCGTCTCTCATCAAAGGTCTGTCCTCCGGCGACTGATGCCTCATGCGTCGATCAGGTTCACGCCCAGTCGGTCGATCTCGTTCACCACGGCTGTTGTATCTGCGAACTCGCTCGCTCCAAACTTTAGCCTGCTCAGGAGTGAGTATGGCTTTGACCTCTGACTGCATGGTGCTGAAAGAGTCATTTACGCGCTGCTCTACCGATTGGCGGACTGCGTGTAATCCTTTCTGATGAGTTTCAAAGATTTGTTGAATCTGTGATTCTTGTTCACTCGTGAGATCGAGATCTCTTGTCATTCTTTCTGAGAGGCGGCGGCTGAAATGGGACGGCGCCTGATCGGGTTGGTCGAGCCTATTTTTTACCAGAAGGCCGGTTCCGCCAGCACCCATGACCATGCCTGACAAAACGAGCACGCCCCCGACGAGGAGCGTGATCCAGGGGCGTGGAGGCTTGGGAAGGTTTGGTATTTGGCTTGGATCAGACATAATTATTTTTACAAGAGCGATGTTGGTGTTGACTGAAAGAGTGCGTTCAGGGGATCGAGCAGGGACATCAGGACAGGGATACCTACGGCAGCGACGGCGACGGCTGCGGCGGTAGAACCCAGGGCCATCCACAGGAGCGGTTTCTCGGCGAGGAGGGTATTCCTGATACGAATCTTGCGAAGGACGTTTGTGGTGACGTTGGTTGTCGGAGCCGTATCCATCCTTGCGAGACGGGCGAGATCGACCAGGGGATCTACTGTTGATTTATGTTCAGGTTGATGCATAACCAGCGAGCTCCAGTTTCGTTTTGAGTTTTTTGCGTGCTCTGAAGGCGCGTACTTTCACGAGTGAACGGCTCCATCCCATGTGGTCTGCGATTTCCTGGGTATCCCATCCTTCGAAATAGAGGAGACTGAGAACCATGCGCTCCTGGACGGGGAGGGTTTCGAGCAGGGTGAATAGATATTCGGCGGCTTCGGACGGGATTGCGTTTGTCGCGATCGGCATAATATCGAGCTTGTTCTGTTCCAGGGTGGTTCTGCGCTCGTTGTCTCTTGATTTGTGTTTCCAGAACTTGTATCCGACGCGGGTCGCGATTTTGCGGAGCCAATGTTCGAAGGGGGAGGTGCCTTTGTAGGAATGCAGGCTTGTATAGGCTTCCACAAAGACTTCCTGGACGAGTTCTTCGAGGGTCTGTGGACTGCGTGTGAATCTCCACATCTGGCGTGCGATGAGGATCTCGTAGCGCTTAACGAGGCGTGCGTAGGCCTCCTCGTCGCCGTGAGTACAGAGGCGGATATCTTCCCTGTCCTCTTCCGTGGCCGAAGAGCGCGAAAGGTCGAAGTCCTGATTGAACGTTGCAATGAACAACGTCATGCCTCCAGAGTTGTAGTTTGGCGTGAACTCATACGATTTTGCTTTCTATTGTAACAGAGCCGCATTGATATCCCGACTTGTTGATCGACATAACGCGTTGCTAAAGTGTGGTTTATGCGAGATCAGGGTATTAGTCTACTGAATATAGTGGGCGGAGAGGCGTATGTGGTTACAGAGAATACTGCTGGGATTGAAGGGCGGCAGCGGTCGCAGGTCGGGCTGATTTGGGGCGATGATCAGTCTTTTTCAAGCGATTCGAGAAAGAAACTACAGGCCAGTGCGATGAGGCCGGTGATGCCGAGGATGCTCAGGGCTGTTGTAGGGGGTAGGTTCAGGCGGGAGGTCATGAGTCCGACTACTCAGGGGCGGACATTGCTGCGAGTAGGAAAAAGAGTACGTATAGTCGCTGTTGTCCAAATGGAATCTGGGTTAAGGAGCGCAGGAGAGATGGTCGTTCGATGCCATCGTTGCTGAGTTCTTTCGGACGACAGCCCCAGGCGGCGAATAGAAGAATCATTCCGCCGGGGATCAGCAACCATTCGGTATGGGATTGAGTCCAATGATAGCTGTAGGAAAACAGGATTTGGCTGGAGCCGTAGCCTATCCATCCGAAGGCGACAAATATGGAAAGATAGGTTGAGCGGCGAGAAGTGGTCTCGTTTCCTGCGATGGTGGCTCCGGCGGGATGGTAGAGTGCTTGTCCGATTTTTGCGCGGAACACAATCACAAACATCGCGAGATAGCCTATGGCATTGCCGTGAGAATTCCAGTGACCGCTAAGAGGCCCCAACAGCATCATCGGAAATGTCATGAAGGTTCTGATGAGTACGCAGACACGGGAGTAGCCGTGGTCGGTCCATAGTCCGAAGAGGGGCTGCAGTACGAATGCGATTAGGGTGGCGCAAGTCACGACGAATCCTGCTGCGGCGAGAGGAATGTCGACGATATGTTTGTATATCGGCCAGATGCCTGCAAAACAGTCGAGTAGAGAATGTATAATCAATAGCGAGACAAATGTCCGTGAAAACGGGGCATACAGGATTTTTCCTTTGAAAAACTGGAACTGAATGGTACACGAATCATGCATACCTAGGGGGTGACATGATAAACGACTAGAAACAGAGGAACCAACCCTAGTAGAATCGTGTTTGTCAAGAACAGGTACACCAAGTAGATGAATCAGCACGGAATTGCGGGTGCTGAACAGGAGATTGGATACAGTGAAGTTTACACGTTTTATAATTTTCGCCCTTGTGGGATCGATTGCTTTGGTCGTCGCGGTGAGTGTTTTGAATCACGGAGAAGTATCCGCGCATACGCGAATCACGACTGACATTAACTGGGGCAAGGACATTCAAGGGATTCTGGAAGAAAAATGTATGAGCTGCCATCATCCAGGCGGGCTGGCGCCGGACTTCGTTGATTTGACCGTTTATGGTACGGCTACAGAACCTGCAGCGCGCGGATGGGCGGAAGCAATCAAGATTGAGATTATCACTGGACGGATGCCGCCTTGGAAGCCGGATGGACGTTTCTCGACGTTTGACACGAACAAGATGCTGACTCAGGAGGAGAAGGACATTATCATTGCCTGGGCAGACGGCGGCGCCCCGCAGGGGCCAGTTCGGAACATTCCGATGCCGGAGCAGTTCGAGAAGCCTTTCTGGCCTTTCGGCGAACCGGACATGATTTTTGAGTCTGACACTCCTTTTACACTAGCTGCGGATGAGCAGTTTGGATCTGTAACGTATACATTCCCAGTTGAGCTTGAAGAAGACTCTTATATTACGGGTTACGAATTTCTCGTGGAAAATCCGAAGAACATTCACAGCATTCAGGTCTGGCTGAACGATCCAGAGGGTGTCGAGATTCCGCCAATTGAAATGGAAGTACAGGGAGAGTACGACCCTTTGGCGGATGAGGACGATGAAGAAACCCGTATGCGCGAGATGCCGAAAGGCACGCACATTATGGGTCAATGGCTGCCTGGCGATGAGCCCGTTTTGTATCCTGATGCGGCGGGTCGTTATTTCCGGAAAGATTCGACGATTACGATGACGATCCAGTTTGAGCGTCCGGGTTTCGCTGACTGGTCGAGCGATGTGGTGGACCAATCGAAGCTGGGATTGTTTGTCGCGCAGAAAGATGAAGAGATTGATTTGCTTGTGGAGTCCGTTGCGGTCGGGAGTAACGATTTTACGGTGAAGGCAGCACAGAACAATGAGCGGGTTGAAACTTCCTATACGGTCAAGGAAGGGATGAGTTTGATTGGACTTGCTCCGCAGCTTGGTCCCGTACCCAAAGATTTGGAAGTGAGCATTACGTATCCTGATAATCGTACTTCGACGCTTCTGTGGATTCCTGAGTTCAAGCAGCGCTGGGAAGCGACGTATCATTTTGAGAGTCCGATAGACGCACCTGTGGGCAGCACGATCTCGACCGTTGCGCATTACGATAATTCTGAAGACAACTGGGACAATCCAAACTCACCACCAGAGGACCTTGCTTCGGGTGCGGGATACAAGGAAGCGAAGCTGCATACGACTATCGATTATATGCTCAATGACCATTTGAAGGTTGATATACCGTTTGTGCCGCGTGAGCGCCCAGAATCTGAAGAGGGCGCGGGAATGAGCATTGCGGCCGCGGCTACGCCTGATTTTCTGGGGGCTGGTGGCGCAGAAACGAATCCGAAAGCGGGTGATCCATCGGAGGTCATTGTCGATGGTGAGTCTGAGGCCGAAAAGATCATGGCTGAGGCTGCGGAGGCTATGCTTGCGGATGAGAATATTTTCTGGTGTCCAATGCGTGGCAATCCGTGTTCATTGACGGATTATCAGGAGCCCGGCACATGCGATGACTGTTTCATGCCGCTGTCGCCAAAAGCATCCTTTTTTGAAGGTAAGGAACCAGCAATCGAGACCTACCACTGGGTGTTGAGCAAGGCGGGCAAGGGAGACGCTTTTTGGTGTCCGAACCGCGGACGTGATGATCATAAGCTGCTCGATTATTATGTACAGGGCCGATGCGAGGTGTGTGCTGAGCCGCTGCTACATCAGGCACGATTCAAGGATGTGCATACATACACTTGCATGACTCCGGATTGTGATAACTATCAGGCGACTTACTTTGGTCCTGGATTGTGTACTTCGTGCGGTCAGCCTGTGGTTGGACTGGGTCACATGGATCACACTCCGCTGCACGGGGGGTGGCAGTTTTTCATGGTGGAGAATAACTATCATCACCTTGAAGGCACGATGCACGAGGAGGGGATCTTCAAAATGTATATGTATGACGACTGGAAGATCCCGCTGGACACGCGATCGTTCAAGGCATCACTTTATGTAGAGACGGAGAATGAGGAGACGGGTGTGGTAACCGAGACGGCTTATCCTTTGAGCAGTGTGAAGGAGGGAGACACCTGGCTGACGGCGGAGCTGCCCAAGGAATTTCCGATCAGTTTTTATGTTGAGATTTTGCTTCCGACGAAAGATGACTGGCAGATATTTGAAGAAAAGAAGTACGACTTCCGATTTGAGGAACTGACGCCATTGCCGGATGAGAATGCAGTTTCGGGTGATGTGGTGCTGCATGCCCATAACTGCCTTGAGATTGTGGTGCCGGATACTGTTGAGGGAATCGTGCAGGAAATCATCAAGATGGATCGAATGGTTCAGGCGCGTATCGAGACGAAGGACTGGAAAAAGATTCATTGTCCGGCAGTGGA
>DTSJ01000438.1 GCA_012965445.1 Candidatus Hydrogenedentota bacterium | reverse complement strand
ACTCGGTTCCGCGGGAGCATGATTTCGATATTGACGACAGCGTATTTCGCGGGATCGATGCGCGGATTATCGAGATTGCCGAGGAAAACGCACGCAAGGACATCGATGTGCCCCGGCAACTGGTGAATCCGAGCAGTACGCGGATTCTTGCGAAGAATGAGCTGCCGGTATTTCGAGGGAATGAGCAAGGCGTTGCGGCCGGGGAGCCGATTGTGCTTCCGCCATCTGTTGATATCGTCGAGGATCTTTTGACCGCGATGGAGGAGTCCAATGTTCCTGAAGAGCCTACGCCGCAGCCTATCGGGAATGAAGCCGCAGAAGTGATCGATGAGGAGCAGCAAATTTTTCATCCGGACATCATTGAGCCGGAAATGGCGTTTCTGCCTGAAGACACAATCGTTGCGCGGACCGTTGTTCAACAGGAAATTGAAGAAGAGAGCAGCTTCCTCCCGATGGATGCGCTGGTGGATATCCAGATGAAGGTCTATGTTGACCCAGGGACGCAACAGGGGTATTTTGAACTGAAGATTGTACCTGATAGCGATCAGATGATCGAGACACTTCCGCGTGACATAACATTCGTCATCGATGCTTCCAACAGTATTGTTCCTAGGAAACTTCAATTGACGGTCCGGGGGGTGACGGCCTGCCTGGCGATGTTGAATGCCCGGGATACTTTCAATATCATCGTATTTCGGGGTACACCCACGTTGTTCAACCCTACGATGGTTCCAGCGACACGGGATACGATCGCTCAGGCCAATCAGTTTCTCGAGGGACTGGAATCCAGCGGGGCGACGGATGTCTACAGTGCAATACAACCCGTTATTGAACGCGCGCCCAGGCCGGGAGTTCCGGGGATTGTATTCGTACTCACAGATGGTCGTCCGACTGCGGGGAATCTGGAAGGTCGGGAGCTGATCAATGCGCTTTCGGACGAGAATTTGCTGGGGAATACGATTTATACGTTCGGGGGAGGCAGAACGGTGAACCAGTATCTCCTGGATCTGCTTGCGTATCGGAACAAGGGACGTTCGTACACCTTTCCGAGAATCGAGGAAATTGATGAAGAACTGCCAAGATTTTTTGCGCAGCTGAACGATGCGTATCTGGTGGGGCTGGAAGCTGATTTTGGACGAATTGACGAGAATACGGTATTTCCGCGCCAGCTGCCGGATTTCTACAAGGGGCAGGTGGTGACGCTGTATGGTCGGTATGCGCCTTCTGAGAATGAGGAGATATTGATACGACTTGAGGGTAAATCGGGCGATAAGGACCGGGATATGGTGCTTCAGGCTGATTTGGCAGGTGCTGTACAGGGGGACTCTGCAATAGCGCGGAATTGGGCATTTCAGAAGGTATATCACTTGATTGGTGAGGTGAGCCGTTACGGTGAAACGCCCGAATTGATGGGTGAAATACAGCGTTTGAGCCGGGAATTCGGTGTGAGATCGAGTTATTCGGGAAATTAGGTCTATGTATTATCTAACAAACGGTTTAATATGGTGTTGAATTCAAGAGTGAAACATCGCGTTCATACCAAATATGAGGAGTGAAGATGATGAAACGCTGGTCAACGATACTGATGTGCGCGGCTGTAGTCGGAGTAACTATCGGCTCTAATGCTGAGGTCGCGAAAAAGCCTACATTTTTCAAAGATGTGGCTCCTATTTTCCAGGAGAACTGCCAGTTGTGCCACCGTACGCTTGGAGCAAACTTTGGCGGTATGGTGGCTCCGATGGCGCTGACAACTTACGCTGAAGTGCGTCCCTGGGCGAAGGCCATCGCGAAACAGGTGAGCGACAAAAAGATGCCCCCGTGGTCGGCGACTCCAGCGAGTCACGGTCAGTTCCGCAACGAGCGTGTGTTGAGTGACGACGAGATTGCGACTATCGTGAAATGGGTTGAGCAGGGCGCGAGCAGGGGCAATCCTAAAGATGCGCCAAGTCCCGTACACTTTCCAGGTGAGAATACGGGCTGGCAGATTGGCACGCCTGATTTGATTGTTGATATGGGCGCTGACTATTTTGTGGAAGACGATGTCGAAGATATCTATGTCGATTTTCAGACGACGTTTACGAGCGAACAGCTTCCGAAAGACCGTTGGTTGAAGTCTGTTGAGTTCAAGGGTGGCAGCCCGGCGGTTCACCATGTGATCGCGCGTCCTCTCGGCGGCATGGCTCCCGGCTATGATCCTGTAAATTATGCTGATGGTTTTGGTGCCAAGCTGAAGGAAGGGACCGAGGTAAACTGGAACATGCATTACCACAAGGAATCGGGTGCGGGAACAGGCGTATGGGACCGTACGCAGGCTGGTATTGTTTTCTGGCCGAAGGGCGCTGAGATAGACCACATCATCACGACTGAGTCGCTTGGTTCATTTCGATTCTCGATTCCAGCCGGCGTTGCGGATTATGGTGATCAGGTCAAGTTCACATTTCTTGAGGATGCGCTTCTTGTAGCGTTCAACCCCCACATGCATCTGCGCGGAAAATATGCGAAGTATACGGCGATTTATCCGGACGGTAAGCAGGAAGTGCTGCTTGACGTGCCAGAGTATGATTTCAACTGGCAGATTACATATACCTACACTGAGCCGAAGATGGTTCCCAAGGGAACCGTTATTCAGTTCGATGCCGGCTGGGACAATTCGGCGAACAATACGGCGAACCCGGATCCGACTAAAGCGGTGCATTGGGGACGTCCTACGACGGACGAAATGATGTTTGGCTGGATGCGTTACACGAGTGTCGCAGAACACAATATTATTGTTGGCCAGGAAGGTACTGATTAAATTTCGGGAACGAATATCGAAGGTTTAGAAATCGTTGAAACCTGCCTTTTCTCTTAGGAGAAGGGGCAGGTTTTTGACTTATTTGGCGACGTCTCTATACAATACTGCTCTTCATGCCCGGGCCGGGAGGTGATTTGAGTATCTTCTATCCAATTCAGTGAACGGAGCAATTTCGTGGAAAATATCGTTAGTTTGTGTAAGCGTCGCGGTTTCATTTTTCAGTCCAGCGCCATATACGGTGGGATCAACGGCTGCTGGGATTTTGGTCCGCTGGGCGTGGAACTCAAACGGAACCTCAAGGACGACTGGTGGTATAACTTCGTTACGCTACGCGACGACATTGTGGGTCTGGACGCGAGTATCATCATGCACCCGACTGTGTGGAAGGCAAGCGGGCATGTAGACGAGTTTCACGACATGCTGGTGGACTGCAAGGAGTGCAAGAAACGGTATCGCGGGGACCATCTGGAAACGAAGGACTGCCCGGAGTGCGGGGGAGAGTTAACAGAGCCGCGCACCTTCAATATGATGCTGAAAACGCGGCTGGGCGCGAATGATGATACTGCCGTGGAGACTTATCTGCGTCCAGAGACATGTCAGGCGATTTTCGTCAATTTCAAAGAAATCTATAGTTCGTCGCGCATGAAGGTACCGTTTGGTATAGCGCAGATCGGTAAGGCTTTCCGGAACGAAATCAATCCTCGTAACTTCATCTTCCGGAGCCGTGAATTCGAACAGATGGAGATTGAATTCTTCTGTAAAGAAGCGGACGAGACAGAGGTATTCGAGACCTGGAAGAAGGACATTTGGCAGTGGTATCTGGATATCGGGCTTACGGAGTCGAAGATGCGCTGGTTCAGTCACCCCAAGGAAACGCTGGCGCATTACTCGAGCCGTACTGAGGACGTGGAGTATGAGTTTCCATTCGGCTGGGGCGAGCTTCAGGGTTTGGCGAACCGCGGTAATTTTGATTTGACGCAGCATACCGAGCATTCGGGTAAGGACATGGCGTATTTTGATCAGCAGGCGAATGAGCGTTATGTACCTTCCGTGATCGAGCCGTCTGCCGGTGCTGACAGAACGGTGCTTGCGGTTTTGTGCGATGCGTATACAGAGGAAGAAGTTGAGGGTGATAAGCGCACGGTATTAAAGCTGCATCCGCGACTCGCGCCGATTAAGGCAGCGATTTTGCCCTTGGTTAAGAAGGACGGGATTGCGGAGATAGCGCAGGACTTCGAGAAGCAGCTTCGGAAGAAGTTCAATACGTTTTATGATCAGAGCGGTGCGATTGGTCGTCGGTATCGGCGTATGGATGAGGCTGGCACGCCGTTCTGCATCTGCGTGGATTACGACAGCAAGGAAGATCAGGCTGTGACGGTGCGTGATCGGGACTCGATGGAGCAGGTTCGGATGCCGATGGCAGAAGTGGCGGCGTATATTCAAGAGAAGTGTACCCACGAGAGGGATTGATGGTGGGCAGCGTATGAATACCGGGGCAGATGCGGTTGAATCCGATGACCGCCAGTATTTCAGCCGGATTGCCCATTTGTACGATCAACATCGCTCGCCGGGCGGGCCTCATGATGATGTGCTGAGGGAACTGGCGCGTCGGGGAAATGCAGAACGGGTACTGGAGATTGGATCTGGTACTGGCAACAGTGCGACTGCTTTTATCGAATCCCACCCGTGTGTACCCATTGGAATGGATCTGTCTTCGGAGATGCTGAGTCAGGCGAAGTCTAAAGGACTGGATGCGCTTTGGGTGAATGGGAACGGGATGCAAATACCGTTGGCCGACTCAAGCGTCGATTTCATTTTCAGCGTACTTGCCTTTCATCATATCGAATCTCCCGAGGAATGTCTGAGAGAGTGCTATCGCGTACTGAGTCAGGGTACCTGCGCGGTCGTGACTGCCCCACACGAGTTTATTCGGTCGCATATTATGAATCGGTACTTTCCGAGTTTTTCGACTGTTGATCTGGCGCGGTTTCCGTCTGAGGACAGGCTCCGAGGGTGGATGCAGGAGGCCGGATTTGTAGATACTGACCTCACTTACTGCGCCAAGGCTCCTGAGCCGATTGGCGAAGCCTATATTCAGAAAATCGAGAGCCGTTTCATATCGACCTACGCGCTGTTGTCCGATGAGGAATTCGAGGCGGGTCTGGCGCGTCTGCGTGAGGATATCGCTGAAACGGGGCATCTCAAAGAGCTGACGGTGTGGCAATCGGTTGTCGTTTCGGGGCGCAAGGCGTAGACTGGAATCATGGCCAAGAACTCCAAGCGAAAGAAGAAGAACCGGGTACGGCAGCGGGACTGGACTACGGACGCAGATAACACGTTTTCGCATGATCTGAAGAAACATCGTCGAACGGACACGACGCTTTCGGGTAGTCAATCGGAGGCGGATCTGCCGACTGATTTCGAAGCCAATGGACTGGTGATCTCCCATTCCAAGAAGTTTGTTTTTGTTCAGCGCGACGGCGCGGAGGATGTTGAGACGTGTCAGATTCACGAGCGTTTAGGGGATCGAAAGTCTACGATAGCGGCTGCTGGTGATCGGGTATTTGTTGAGGATGGTGATGAAGGGCCGCTTGTCACGGGGGTTGCCGCTCGCAGATCGAAGTTGAGTCGGCTGGCGATCGAGCATTCGCATGTGAACGAACAGGTGTTCGCTGCGAACATCGATTTCCTCGTCATTGTGGTTTCGGCCGCGAAACCAGCGATAAAGCAGGGTCTGATAGATCGTTACCTGATTTCAGCTGGGGTCGGGAATGTGGAGTCGATTTTGTGTGTGAACAAGATGGATTTAGTTGACGCTGAGCCGGACGTGATTCAGTTTTATCGGGACATAGATATTCCGATCGTCTTGACGAGTTGCGAAGACAATACGGGCGTTGATGAACTGAGGAACCTGCTAAAAGGGAAGTGGTCGGTTTTTGCTGGTCACAGCGGTGTGGGTAAATCGACGATCCTAAATTTATTGTCGCCTGAGCTCGATATTGCCACGCGGGAGGTGAGTCGGCACAACGAGAAGGGCAAGCATACGACATCGCTTTCGCGTCTGTATCGGCTTGAGGACGATATTCATATTGTAGACACGCCGGGTATACGACAGCTCGGGCTGTGGAACGTTTCGGCGGAGGAAGTGAGTTTCTATTTTCCAGAGATCGCTTACCTCGGAGAGTCTTGCAAGTTTCGGGACTGTACCCATACGCATGAGCCTGGGTGTGATGTTCAGGCGGCCTTGGAGGAGGGGCGACTGAACGCGGCGCGTTTCGAATCTTATGTGCGTATACGTGAGGATTTGGAAGAAAATGCGGACACGGGATCGGGCGGTAGAAACAGGTAGAACTTCGCTCCAAGGCCGGTGTTGCGTGTATCAAAGGCTGTTTGCTAGGATTATGCTGGTGCGGGGGTGTAGCTCAGTTGGGAGAGCGCAGCGTTCGCAACGCTGAGGTCGGCGGTTCAATCCCGCTCACCTCCACCACCTTTAAGTAATAATTACAGTACTATTTGCTAAATGCGCGGTAGAATCGATACCATCAATATATGCTCAGGGTCTTGTTGGGGACTTTCGGAAGTCAATTCGATAGGGCATTCGCGCCTTTCTTTTACCCATGCGTACCCACATGCACGTTGCTTCTCAGTCGATACAATAGAAGCAACCCTAGCGTATCAGTATCGGTTGGCAACTCACAGGTCAACAAAGTAGGCCATATTCGGAACGAATCGGAAAGTCACTCAGGTATTAGGGATGTACGGGGTTGGTATAGAAATACAGAACGGAACGATTCAGGTAAAATCGAATCCACTCAGATGGACATAACTCAGAATCCGAACCGTGCATCGGCTTTTGGACTTGGATACCCATCTACATACCCACTCCGACCTGTAACTGAATTTTGACTGTAACGTACGCGTAGTACGGAAGACTATTCCGAGTTCTTACAGGAGATGTCCCTCATGTACGACCCTGCAATGGTTATTAGTCTCTGTATACGCGCTATGACAGGCATAGAAACGTTGCTGAAGTGTTAGACCATAGGTAGCCTCGTATTGCCCCTGAATGTGTACATATATTGATTCTATTCCGGGAGCGTCTTTCGCGATGAGAGGCGCTCCCTTTGTTTCGTGAACACTGAAATCGGGGGTCAGAGCAACGCGGCTCGGAACCGGCTCCCTGTATTCAACAGTTTGTCACACAATCGTCATGTATTTGACAGGGTTTCGTAATATATCCAAGTTATAATTGTG
>DTSJ01000437.1 GCA_012965445.1 Candidatus Hydrogenedentota bacterium | reverse complement strand
GCGTGATTGAGGAGGAGGGCGTCGTCTTGACGACTTTCCGTGAACTCAAAGAAATGCGTGATGCCCTCAAACCGAAAGATGTGGCTTCGGCCGCGACTCAGGAGTAATGACTATGAAGGCCTTAAATTATATAGCGACGGCGGCACTGGTTTTTGTGAGTGCACTTGCGAGTGCCCAGACGAACGAGAAGACATACGCGGAGAAACTGGGCTGGGAGAAAGGGACGAAGGCGCTTATCATTCATGTGGATGACGCGGGGATGTCGCACGACTCGAACGTAGGCACAATAAAGGCGACTGTAGAGGGATTGGCGAATTCGTTCAGCGTGATGATGCCGTGTCCGTGGGTGCCTGAGATTGTGGAGTATATCAAGAAGAATCCGGGTGTAGATGCGGGGCTTCATTTGACGCTCAATGCGGAATGGGACGGATATCGCTGGGGTCCAGTGGCGGGAAAACCGAGGGTGCCGGGGCTGGTAGATTCCGAAGGCGCAATGTGGAGGCAGAGCTCTGAGGTCGTTGAGAATGCGACCGCGGATGAAGTGGAGACGGAGATACGGGCGCAGATTGACCGGGCAAGGACGATGGGATTTGAGCCTACGCATCTGGATTCGCACATGGGGACTATTTTCGAGAATCCGGAGTTTATTACGCGCTACATCAAAGTCGGGGTTGAGTTACAGATACCGATTATGGTTCCGGGCGGCGCGGGCAAGTACACGATGCGGCAGTATTCTGATTTTCCGAGGCCTATGATTCTGGCAATGGGTAAGCAGATTTGGGACGGGGGTCTTCCGGTGCTGGATGACCTGCACAATACGAGTTACGGCTGGAAGCGGGAGGACAAGGTTGCGAAGTATGCTGAGGCTTTTCGCGGACTTGAGCCGGGAGTGACGATGATTATCATGCACTGTACGAGTCCGAGTGATACGTTTCCGGTGATTACGGGATCGACACAGACGCGTCTGGGCGATTTGGAAGCGATGTTGGATCCGTCCCTGAAGAAGGTGATCGAGGATGAAGGTATCGTACTGACGACGTTTCGTGAGTTGAAGGAGCGGCGCGGCGCATTGAAGAAGTAAAAGACGCGGAATTTCAAGATTTCTGCCCCGCTGGCGCACGCGCACTGGCGGGGTATTTTTTGAAGCGGGTTTCGGGCATAGGGTACACTTCGCGTGTTTTCCCCTTCAAAGAACCACAAAACAAAGGCAGGTGTATGTCCAGCGACGAGAAACGCATAGTACCGAGAATTCTGAAAGGGTTTCAGGATCTTCTACCAGAGGATTTGATTCACCGCCGGAAGATTGTCAGGATGATCGAGGAAATCTTTGAGAAGTACGGTTTTGTTCCACTTGAAACACCTGCTTTGGAGCATTTGGACGTGCTTTTGGGGACTGGAGGCGAAGAGACGAACAAGGATCTGTTTCGTCTGCAGAGTCCTGAGGGCGAGGAAATTTCGCTGCGTTTTGATTTGACGGTACCATTTTCCCGGCTTCTTGCGCAGTATCCAGACAAGCTGAAGGCTCCGGTGCGGCGATATGCGATCGGGCCAGTATGGCGTGCGGACAAACCGGGGCCGGGACGATTCCGTCAGTTTACTCAGCTTGATGTGGATGCTGCGGGATCGAAGTCGGTGGCGGTGGACGGCGAGATAATTGCCGTCATGTGCGAAGTGATGCTGGCTGTGGGTGTGCCTGATTTTCGTGTGCTGATCAACAACCGGAAGCTGATTGATGCTCTGCTGTTCGGTGCTGGAATAGACGACCTTGAAAAACAGAAGCATGTGCTGCGCGTTGTGGACAAGCTGGCGAAGGTGGGTATCGACAATATCCGTCTGGAGCTTGCTGAGGGGCGCATTGATGCTTCCGGCGACCCGATCCCCGGTGTGCATCTGGATCCGGAT
>DTSJ01000436.1 GCA_012965445.1 Candidatus Hydrogenedentota bacterium | reverse complement strand
CGACGATTCTGGACCAGATGGAATCCGTCATGGGAGACAACGCAGTTGGACATCATTTGCGCGCCATGTTCTCAGGTCCAGACGAATAAAACCTGTACCTCCGTATGTATTCCATGATATAAACTTACAGACGGCAATTTCGCTCAAAACTGAAGGAGAATACGATGACCGCATTACTGGTGTTAGCAGGGATCGCAGTCGCTGTAATCCTGTGGCTGATCGGCATATTCAACGTCCTCGTAAAACTCCGCAATCGCGTCAAAAACGCTTGGTCACAAATCGACGTCCAGCTGAAACGTCGACACGACCTCATCCCCAACCTGGTCGAAACTGCCAAGGGGTACATGAAGCATGAAAACACGACCCTTGAGAACATCACCAAAGCGCGCAATCTCGCACAAAACGCCTCCGGCGTAGGCGAACAGGGCAAGGCTGAAGCAGGCTTGTCGCAGGCAATGAGCAATTTCTTTGTCGTCGTCGAAAACTACCCCGAACTGAAAGCGAACGAGAATTTTCTCGCACTCCAGGAAGAACTGACCTCCACAGAAAACAAGATCGGGTTCTCCCGACAGTTCTACAATGACGAGACAATGCAGTTCAACACGAAGATCGAAATGTTCCCCTCCAACATTGTCGCGGGCATGTTCAACTTCAAGCAGTCGGAATTCTTCGAAATCGAAGATGAGGCTGAACGCGAAGTTCCTAAGGTTGGCTTCTAAAAACGATGTGGGAACAAATCCAGTCCAACAAGCGTAAAACCATCGTCCTCGTCGTCGGCATGGCCCTCGTACTCCTCGGACTCGGCGGCGTAATCGGCGAGTTCTATGCCCCCGGTGGAGGAGGCCTCTTCGGCGTCGGCATTGCCGCGATCATCTGGTTCGTCATGGCCGCCGCCGCATGGTTCCAGGGCGACAACATTCTCCTCATGATGAGCGGCGCCAGGCCGATCGAACACGGAGATCACCCGACGCTTATGAATGTCGTCGAGGAAATGAAAATCGCCTCCGGCCTCGACCACATGCCCGCCGTATACATCGTAGACGATTTCTCCCCCAATGCCTTCGCCGTCGGACGCAAACCCGAAAAGGCTGCCGTCACAGTAACCGCAGGACTCCTGGGTAAACTCAACCGCGACGAACTGCAGGGCGTAATCGCGCATGAAATTGGCCACATCGTCAACCGGGATGTGCTCCTCATGTCAATGCTCGCGACCATGCTCGGCACGATTTCCATAATCTCCGAAATCTTCCTGCGCTCCCTTTGGTACACGGGCGGCTCAAGTCGCCGCTATTCTTCCAGTTCGAAAAAAGGCGGTGGAGGACAGGGGCAAGCGATCATGATGGTCGTTGCAATAGTATGCGCCATTCTCGCGCCCATCGCCGCCCAACTCATCTACTTCGCCGTATCGCGTAAACGGGAATACCTTGCCGATGCGCAAGCCTCAGTCTTCACACGATTCCCCGATGGTCTCGCCTCCGCGCTCGAAAAAATCAGCGGTGCTGGCATCCCCGTCGAAAAAGCCAGCAAAGCCACCGCCGCCATGTACATCATCAATCCCTTCGCGAAAGTAAAACTCTCCGGCCTCACCGCAACCCATCCCCCCGCGCAAGACCGTATCGCCATCCTCCGCTCAATCGGCAACGTCACCTCCTACAGCGCCTACCAAACAGCCTGGCAATCCGTTGGCGGTAAAAAATCCGTCGGCATGCCCATGTCCTCCCTCCGAAGTGAATCTGCTCAGGAAGTGCGCGAGGCCCATCCCAACAAAAAATCGCCCCGCCAGCAAATCCGGGAAGCAGGCGACCTCATGCGCCAGATGAACCAGTTTATATTTCTCACATGCGCATGCGGCATGAAATTCAAAATACCCCCTGAGTATACGCACGACTCAATCCCCTGCCCAA
>DTSJ01000435.1 GCA_012965445.1 Candidatus Hydrogenedentota bacterium | reverse complement strand
GGGCCAACCCCTATTTCGGCACGCCCAAGACCCGCGGTGTCTTTTCAAAATTCCGAAGAGGTCCAGCCGATATTTTCCTCATGGACGACCGTTATCATAAATACGTAAAGAACGGCGCTCACCCAAATGTTTCCGCGAAAGACGCAGTCATCTGGGGCGACGATCAACTGGAGTGGCTCTGCAATGAACTCAAACGCAGCAAGGCTCCCGTAAAAATCATCGCAAATGGCACGCAGGTCATCTCTAAAGACGGACGCGGCGAAGGCCATTTCAATGAGGCGCCGGAAGAAATCGCAAAGCTCATGGCTTTCCTGAAGAAAAACAAAATCGGCGGCGTCGTGTTCCTCTCAGGCGATCGCCATATTACCGAAGTGCTTCGACTCGAGCAGGAAGACGGGCCCAGCCTCGTCGAATTCACCAGCTCCCCGTTCCAACAGGGACAGGCAGCCTCAGTCCTGGATCGCGATCACCCGACCCACGTATGGGCGATGCGCGGCAACAGCTACGGCCTCGTAACCATCGAAGTCGGCAACAACGGCGAAGGTTTTGTGCGATTCGAAATGCGCGATGCAAACAACTATGTACCCGACATGAACGGCGAACCCGCAGCCTATGAGGTTCCCCTGAAAGACCTGATGTACGAAGAATAGATTGTCCTAACCCAATGTCCACGGCTTCCGATAATCATAATGCAGTAAATCATTCGCCGCCCGATCATTCGTGATCCGCTCGGCCTCCGCGTCCCATTCCAGACGCAGCCCGGTCGCCAACGAAATATTCCCGAGCAGACTTAGCGTCGTCGAACGATGCCCGATCTCCACATCCGCCTTGGGCTCTTCCCGAGAACGAACACAGTCCAGAAAATTCCGCGCGTGCATGGCCGTCAAATCAGCATTGCTGCCCGCCGCGTTCTCCTTGATCGACTCCATCCTCAGTTCCGGACTCTGAAACTGCCCGCCCTTCTCAGGAAAAATCTCGAAACTCGTCCCCGATATACAGGCCGTCCCCTGCGTCCCCCGAATCTCCACCTCCCCCTTGCGAATCATCGGCCCGCCGCTCGCTTCATACTGCCCGAACACCGCGATCCGTCCCGATGCAAACTGAAACGTCGCCTCCATCGTGTCTGGAATCGTCCGGTCATCATCCACAATAAAATGCCCGCCCATCGCGCAAACCGAAGTCGGAGCCAACTCGCCCGTAATCCACCGTATCGCGTCAAGATAATGTATCCCGTTGTTAGCAATCTGAGACGAAAAATCATTCCACCATCGAAATTTATATGGACAGATATTGTCCTGATACGGGCGCATCGCCCGCGGCCCGAGCCACATATCCCAGTCCAGGTCCACCGGAGGCTCAGAAGGCTTCGCCCTGCCGATTCCGTTTGGATACATATTGCTCAAATGATACGCACGCGATACCGTCACATGCCCCATATTACCATCCTGCACCAACTTCGCCAGTTTCGCATATACAGGAGATGATCGCCGATGCGTCCCCACCTGCACAATCCGCTTGTTTCGCCGAGCAGCCTCAACCATCCGCCGTCCTTCATGAATCGTAACCGACAAAGGCTTCTCAACATAGACATCCTTCCCCGCGTCACAAGCGGCAATACATTGAATCGCGTGCCAATGGTCCGGTGTCGCAATTACGACCGCATCAACATTATTACTCCCAATCAGATTGCGAAAATCAGCATGTACCTCAACGTCCCCCCCGATTTTCGCCTTCGCCTTCTCGATATGCGGCTTGTACACATCGCAGATTGCTGTAATCTCCATGTCCGAATGCTGCATGAACGCATCCAGAAGCTGCCCTCCACGATTCCCGGTCCCGATAAACCCCAGCCGTATCCGATCATTCGCCCCCGAGTTCTCCGCACGACTACCCGCCGCCAATGTCGT
>DTSJ01000434.1 GCA_012965445.1 Candidatus Hydrogenedentota bacterium | reverse complement strand
CTCGTAGAAGATCACGACAATATATGGCAGTATCCCCCCTGGTTTCCGGGCCTCAAGGAAAAAGCAAAGGAAGCGGGAATCTGGAACTGGTTTTTACCCAAGGACTACGGCGATCTGAGTCCGGGTTTGTCCAATCTCGAATTCGCACCCCTCATGGAGCGTATGGCCCGGGTTCCCTGGGCTCAGGAAGTTTTCAACTGCAGTGCGCCTGATCGCGGAAATATGGAAGTACTCGCCAGATTCGGAACGCCCGAGCAGCAGGAAAAATGGCTTACACCCCTTATGGCCGGGGAGATTCGATCTGCGTTCTCAATGACGGAACCGGCCGTTGCTTCATCAGACGCGACGAACCTTGAGACCACGATCACCCCTGACGGCGACCACTACGTTATCAACGGACGCAAATGGTTTACCTCCAATGCGTACAACCCGTTGTGCAAGTTGCTGGTCGTCATGGGCAAGACCGATCCGACAGCACCAAAGCACCAGCAGTTCTCTACGATTCTTGTTCCGATTGATACTCCAGGAGTTACGCTGGAGCGTCCCGTGCGCACGTTTGGCAGTGTCCACTCGCCGGGCGGACACGCGCAGGTACTTTATGAGGACGCGCGTGTGCCCAAAGAAAATCTGGTGCTCGGAGAAGGCCGCGGATTCGAGATTGCCCAGGGTCGCCTCGGACCGGGCCGCTTTCAGTACGCGATGATGTTTGTGGGCATGGCAACCCGGTGCCTCGAACTCATGTGTAAACGCGTCCAGGAACGCACCGCTTTCGGCGAAACGCTCGCGGAGAAAACGAGCATTCAGCATGATATCGCCCGATCACGATGCGAAATCGAACAATGCAGACTGCTGGTTCTGTCTGCAGCAGACAAGATGGACAAACACGGTCCCGGCGGTGCCAGGGATTACATTTCAATGGTGAAGATCGTGGCACCCCAGATGTGTCAAAACGTGGCCGACCGTGCGCTCCAGGCGCATGGCGGCATGGGCGTGACCCAGGACACTCCGATTGCCCGAATCTACATGTCCTCGCGCTATTGTCGTATCGCGGACGGGCCGGACGAGGTTCACATGACGCAGCTCGCACGGCGAACAATCAGGGACGGATTTTAACGTGGAAAAAAATGCTGGTGAAAGTAACGGAAAGTCGAAGAACAAGTTCGACATTGTAATCGTTGGTGCTGGAATTTCCGGCATGTACATGCTTTACAAAATGCGCGAACTAGGTCTGTCCGCGCGAGTGCTTGAGAAGGGCTCCGGCGTTGGCGGCACGTGGTATTGGAACCGCTACCCCGGAGCGCGCTGCGATACTGACACGCTGGAGTACTCTTACAGTTTTTGCGAGGAACTGCAGCAGGAGTGGGAGTGGCCTGAGCGCTATCCGACTCAGCCAGAAATTCTGCGGTACTTGAACCATGTCGCTGATCGCTTCGACCTGAGAAGTGATATCTCATTCGATACAAAGGTCGCAGCTGCGACCTTCGACGAATCTGCGGGGCGCTGGTGCGTTCGTACCGAAGACGGCATGGAGCTCTCGGCTCAGTTTCTCGTCATGGGCACCGGATGCCTGTCCTCCCCCAACACGCCGCGCATCGAAGGGACGGATTCTTTCGAAGGCCCAATTTATCACACCGGGAAATGGCCGCACGAGGGCGTCGACTTCACGGGAAAACGTGTCGGCATCATCGGGACAGGGTCGTCGGGTGTGCAGTCGATTCCGGTGATTGCCAAAGAAGCCGACGAGCTGTTTGTGTTCCAACGCACCCCGCAATACGCGATTCCCGCCCGTAATGGTCCGGTCGACCGCGAGGCGGTCGCCGAAATCAAGGCGGACTATGCCGGGTTTCGGGCGCGCAACCGACTCGAGCCGTCCGCTCAATTGTCGCATTACCCAGCCAACGATGTTCCAGCTCTGGAAGTGGACGACACGGAACGGGACCAGATGTACCAGGAGCGTTGGGACGTTGGCGGTTTTCCGTTCTACGGTGCCTTCAACGACATCCTGATAAATCAGGAAGCCAATGACACTGCGGCAGAATTCGTGCGCAGCAAAATCCGCTCAGTCGTCACCGATCCGGAAGTGGCCGAGATGCTCTGTCCGCCGCATACAATCGCATGCAAGCGCGCGATAATCGACACCGGCTACTTCGAGACCTATAATCGCTCCAATGTACATTTGGTCGATCTCCAGTCTACGCCGATCGAAGCGATTACTGCGAATGGTATACGAACATCTGATACGGAATACGAACTTGACTGCATCGTCTTTGCGACCGGATTCGATGCCATGACGGGTACGCTGCTCAAAATCGATATCCAGGGGCGGGGAGGTCTGAGCCTGCGTGAAAAGTGGGAGGCCGGCCCCCGCAACTACCTCGGTCTGTCAGTTCCGGGATTTCCGAATTTGTTTACCGTTACCGGCCCTGGCAGTCCCTCAGTGCTGACCAATATGGTCGTCGCAATCGAACAGCATGTCGAGTGGATCACTGATTGCATCAAATACATGGGCGAACACGATCACGATTCTATCGAAGCCACGCAGAAAGCCGAGGACGAATGGGTCGAGCATGTCAACGCCGTAGCGGCGACCACGCTCTACCCAACTTGTACATCCTGGTATCTAGGCGCGAATATTCCCGGAAAACCCCGCGTGTTCATGCCGCTTCCCGGATTCCCAGACTATGCTGCGAAGTGCGAAGAAGTCGCTGCGAAAAAGTACGAAGGATTCGATCTGACGTAGTCAGGATCGTGGAGCCCGACGGGCGCAAATCGGTCAATTTGTCTCCGACGAATCTATACCTCCCAGGAACCCCGATAGTTGCGGGTAAGCCATTCAGGCTTTCCGCCGCGCCGTGCGAATTTCATTTTCTTGGGTTTCCATTCGATGGGTTCCTGGTTGTAGTAGACTTGATTCATCAGATGGCAACATATGGAGCTTCGTCCGCCGACCTCTTCATTTGTGATCGGTCGGGTGCGCGCCTGAACACATTCCAGGAAATCCCGGGTGTGGTTTCGGCTTTCGTAGAGTTTGATCTTCGCGTCTTTGAGGAAATTTTCTTCAGCGAAGGTGAGGGCATTGCGCAGAGAGCCGTCTTCGCGTTTCGTGAATCCAGCCAGTTTCTTCCCGTCGCGATAGAACTCGAATCGTCCGCGGTTGACGAGTACTTCTCCTTCATCGCCGTAGAAATGAATCCCGAAACCGTCTTTGTGCTCGACAGTGGCCCCGTCTTCGTATACAAGGGTAGCGCCGCGCCTGTCTGACGAGTTCTCGGGCGGAAGTACTTTTACGGGACCGCTTTCGTCCATGCCGAGTCCCCATTGAGCGATATCAAGGTGATGGGCACCCCAATCGCATACCATACCACCGCCGTATTCTTTGTAGTTCCGCCAATCGGGGAAATGATCGTGCAGTCCACGCGGACTCAGCACTGAACTGTATCCGCGCATTGGCCCTGGTCCAACCCACATATCCCAATCCAGGCCCGGTTCCATATCTTCCGTAACCAAATCGCAGATTCTTCCCGCGTCGCCGAAGCTGCATTCGACGTGATGAACTTTTCCGATAGCGCCGTTCTGCACCAACTCGCAGGCGATACGGAATTCTTTGGATGAGCGCTGCATCGAACCAGTCTGAAGTACGCGCTTGTTTTTCTTTACGGCTTTCATGACCGAAACCGATTCGTGAACATTATGCGTAAGCGGTTTCTCGCAATAGACATCTTTGCCTGAATCGAGTGCGGCTATGGTAGTAATGGCGTGCCAATGATCCGGCGTGGCGATGCACACAGCGTCAATATCGTCCCGTGCAATAATTTCGCGGAAATCGTTGTAGGCCGCGCAGTCCGGCGATCCCTGTTCCGGTTTCGCCGTGTAATGTTCGTTCACGCGTCGCTGCGCTTCTTCCCGGCGGGTCGTATCAACGTCGCACACCGCCACGACACGGGTCGTCTTTTGATTCAGGAAATTGTTGAGTAGACCCTTGTTCTGTTTACCCATTCCGATAAACCCCATGACGATGCGGTCATTCGGTTTTACTTCGGCACTCCACACCTTCGATGGAAGAATAAACGGCGCAGCCGAAAAGGCTGCTGCACTTTTAATAAATGATCTGCGACTGGTTGTCATGGTTTCTTCTTTCTTTCCGTTGGACAATTGATACTGATGGTCATAGTATCCTATGAATCAAGGTGGGATCGCAAATACTTGGCAACGAATTCGTTGGATGAGTTCCCCCTATAGATTGATGTTTCGAATTGCCCCTGCTACTATCGCTCAATCCGTCATATCCCACGACAATGCAACCAAGGCGAATCTACAAGTGCCTCGATCATCACCATCGAAACGGAAGAATATGCGGGCCGTCGTATGCCGTGAAATCAGCGAAGACATCGACACCCTCGTGATCGAAGACATCGATACCCCGTCCCCCTATGCCGACGAGGTTCTAATCGGAATCCGTGCGTGCTCCGTCAACTTCCCTGATATTCTCATGGTTCAAGGCAAATACCAGTTCAAGCCCGACCTGCCGTTTACGCCCGGTATGGAAGTTTCCGGCGATGTACTCGAAGTCGGCTGCAACGTCGAAAACGTGTCCGTCGGTGATCGCGTCATGGCAAGCACACGAATCGGTGGCTACGCCGAGGCAGTCGTCGCTCCTGCCGACGCCGTGCGCAAAATTCCGGAATCATTAGGTTACGATGCCGCTGCCGCTCTGCCCGCCGCCTACAATACGGCCTACGTTTCTCTCGTACGTCGGGGCGACCTCCAACCCGGCGAAACATTGCTTGTTCACGGTGCTACCGGGGGAGTGGGCCTCGCCGCAGTTGAACTCGGAAAATACCTTGGCGCGACAGTCATCGCCACGGGAGGAACGGACGAGAAACTCAAGGTAGTCATGGAAAAAGGTGCCGACCATGTGATCAACTACACGCGCGAAGACGGATCGCAGGGGGGCTTTCGCGAACGCGTCAAAGAATTGACCGGAGGAAAAGGCGCAGATGTGATTTACGATCCGGTTGGCGGCGATGTGTTCGACGAATCCGTGCGGTGCATTGCGTGGGGCGGACGTCTGCTTGTCATCGGATTCACCAGCGGTCGCATCCCGACCGTCCCGGTCAACATGCCGCTCATCAAAGGATTCTCCGTGGTCGGCGTACGCGCCGGGGAATTCGGCCGCCGAAATCCCGCCCTCGGCAAGGAAAACATCGAGACCGTCATTCGATGGGCTTCTGAAGGAAAACTAAATCCGCACATCTGCTCGACCTTCCCACTTGACCGGTCCGTCGAGGCCATGCAAATGCTCGCCAACCGAAAAGTCGTCGGAAAAGTTGTGATCAATCCATGACGCGGTAGTCATAGACAGCGGAACGACATCTACCTCGATTTCGCTCTACCTTCCCTTGAACTGAGGTTCGCGTTTTTCCACGAAGGCCTTCGCGCTCTCAATATGGTCCTCAGTCTGAAACAACAGGCCCAGCAGATCCTCCGTGTACGGTTTAATTCCGCGAGGCTCGTAAAGGGCTTTGTATACGGCACGCTTAATCGCGACCTGCGCCAGAGGAGCACCCTGCATCAACTTGTGCGCCATCGATTTCGCCTCATCCATAAGCTGATCCTGCGGCACGACCCTACGAACGAGCCCAATACGCTCCGCCTCAGTAGCATCGATAAGTTCACCCGAAAGCATCATCTCCAATGCCCGGGACAATCCGACGATGTGCGTAAGATGTGTGGGCCCGATTTCCGTGCCATTGAGTCCGCGCCGGACATAAAAGTAGCCGAAACGCGCCTTCTCCGAAGCGATGCGGATGTCACACTCCACCGCGAGATCCATCCCGATGCCGACAGCGACTCCGTTGACTGCCGCGATCGTCGGCTTGTGGATCTTGGGCAACTGTGACGACTTGTGCGTGTCGCTTATCTTGGCCGTCACCGTATTCGCCCGACGCTCTTTCGCGTCTTCCGACAAAAACACATCGTTTACGTCGTCCCCGGCATGAAAGCCTTTTCCCGCGCCGGTAAGAATCAATACACGAAGCGTATCGTCAGCGTTATAGTCCTCCATGGCACTGCGTATCTCGCCGTGCATCTGCATATTCGCGGCATTCAGTATCTCAGGGCGATTGAAAGTAAGCGTAGCTATCCCGTCCTCTTTCTCGTAAATGATATGTTCGTACTCCATGAGCAATCTCCATTTTTGTCGAAATATGGTGTGGTTCAGACGAGTACCATCTCCGAGGGCAATCGTAACTTCCCCCGCTCTCGTCAAAAGTATACCACCGTTGAAAGCAGGAATCGTTGCTGAACAACATCTTCGTCGAAGCCTGGTACACCGCGTATATAGTCCCCGTTCACCGAATCCGCCCAGCGAATCTGGTAGGCGGCATCAAGATTGACTCGATTCTTCAATTGAAGCCCTACGCCTATCGCCGCTCCCCAGAATGCATCCGGCTTTCCGTCACGCTTGCCCGGCGCTCCGGATGACGGTTCTTCGTCGTAATAGAGTCCTCCGCGCAGTGACCACAGCTGATTGAGTGATGAATCCACAGTACGGGGAATAAACAGGTGCTCGACACCAAGCCTGACAGTAGTTGTAGTCCGGAAATTTACAGTCTTTTGATTCACGTTGTCGGAGGCGTCAATGAGGGATACGCGCGTTCCATCGTCCTTACGCACGTAGTAGTAGTCGTCCCAGTCTGTTTGTGTCACGTCTGAAGAAATCGTCAGTCGGTCATTCGGGCGATAGGCCAAGCCGATTGCCAGAGTATCGGGAAAGGAAACGTGTCTTTTCCCTTTGGTCCCGAGCAATGGAGTGCCGCCAGAGGTCCCAGATTCCTCATATTTCGCTTTTGCTCTGAAGGCGGTATCGTAGCGCAATCCAAGGTTCCATTTCGGCGCGAAGTTCCACAGAAGACCGAGAGTGTAGTTCTCTCCTCGAACGTTGCTGTACTTCGTTCTGGAAGTTCTGCCCTGACCGCCTGAACCACCGTTCGGGAAAACGACAGTTGTAGATCGACTTTCGACTTGTGACCATTCGTTGTCCTCGATGAATGAGTCCCCGTAAGGTCAAAAAACTCAGCCTAACTCTTTGTACCC
>DTSJ01000433.1 GCA_012965445.1 Candidatus Hydrogenedentota bacterium | reverse complement strand
GTGGCATGATACGATTGGCGACGCTTCGACCCCGACTCGAAGCGTCGCTTATTCTTTTTGCGCGTCTGGACACGAAGCCAGCGTCGAGTTCGTTCACAGGTTTTAATCGCGAAGGTATTTTTCTTTTTAAGGGGCATTGTGAAATTTGAACTGTTTGGAGGTACTTTTCGGTGCGTGTTATACTTGGGTTCCTTCCTCAAACATGATCGGAATTGTATCCCAGGGACAATGATGAAGAAAGCTTTTATTCAGACGTACGGCTGCCAGATGAACGAGCACGATACTTATCGTATGGTTGGGCTGCTTGTGGCCGAAGGGTATACGATGACTGAAGATGTGGACGATGCGAATCTGGTACTTGTGAACACATGCTCGGTTCGGCACAATCCGGAGAACAAGGTTTACAGTCAGCTTGGACGTCTTCGGAAGAAGCGACAGGAGGGTGCGGAATTTATTGTGGGTGTCGGGGGGTGTGTCGCGCAGCAGGAAGGGGAAGCGATCCTTTCGCGAAACAAGGTTGTGGATATGGTGTTCGGACCGGACAACATTTTCAAGTTGCCGGAGATGATCGAGCGCGTGAACGGTGGGGAGCGGGTACTTATGACGAAGTGGCAGCCGCACGAACGCCGTGTTCAGAATTTCATACCGGAGGAGTGGGTGGAGAAGGGTCATGTTGAGGGTTGCAAGGCGTATATTTCGATCACGAAGGGCTGCGACAATTTTTGTACGTTTTGCGTGGTGCCTTACACGCGCGGGCGTGAGGTGAGTCGCGAGCCCCAGAACATATTGCGCGAAGCTCGCGATCTAGCGACGCGCGGTGCGAAGGAAATCTGGCTGCTGGGTCAGAATGTGAACTCGTATACTGCGAAGGGCTTCGGTTTTTACGAACTGCTTGAAGAGATGGTGACTGTTGAACGGCTTGAGCGTATTCGGTTTACGTCGCCGCATCCGAATGACTGGAACGATGAGCTGTCTGACCTGATGGTCTCTCACAAGAAAATCTGCAATCAGCTGCACCTTCCTTTTCAAGCGGGATCGAGCCGGATGTTAATGGAGATGCGACGGGGCCATACGCTTGAGGAGTATCTTGGCAAATTGGCGTACATGCGTTCTGTGAATCCGGGGCTTGAGTTGAGTACAGACATCATTGTTGGGTTTCCGACCGAGACTGAGGAAGAATTCCAGGATACGCTGCAAGTTGTGCGAGATGCGCGATTCAGCCAGATATTTCCGTTCAAGTACTCGCCGCGCCCGAAGACGAAGGCTGCGCAGATGGAAGATGATGTTCCTCGTGAGGAGAAGGAGGAGCGACTTGCCCGTCTTATTGCGCTTCAGCGTGAGATTCACGAAGTTGATATTCAGAAGCTGGTGGGGACGGAGCAGGAGGTTCTGATCGACAGTGTGAGTGTTCGAGAGCAGGATACGATGAGTGGGCGGACGGATGGGTATCGGCCAGTATCGGTAAAGTCTGAGGTGCTTGAGATTGGAGATCTGGTCTCGGTCAGGATAAACGGCGCGAGCGGGCATTGGCTTTACTGCGATCTTCTACCAGAACCCGGACGGTCTAGCGTCTGCGAAGGATCCCTTTAATGAGGGTGTGCAGTCGTCCTTCGACCTCGTAGTATCTCAATATTCCGTTTCTATCGATGATAACTGTTTGTGGAATTTGATTGACGTTGTAGGTTTTGAAGCTTGTGAATTCTTCTGTGTCGCATCCTACGGGGTAGGAGATGTTCCAATCGCGGACAATGAGCTCTACTTCGAATGGTTTCAGGCTTGCGTCGTGAATGGCTACGAAAGCGACATTTTCGTTCTGATCATAAACGTCGAAGAGGTAGTCGAGTTCGGCGAGGCGACGCCGGGTCCTGCCGTTGAAGTCGAAGGCAGCCCAGAATGTGAGAACGACGATCTTTCCTTTGAGGTCGGCGAGCGAAATTGAATCCGTACCATCGGGTAGATTGAACCAGTCTAAACATGCCCACTCCGGGGCGGGTTCATTGCGCAGTTCGGACAGATTGTTTGAAGCGAGCTCGGGCATGAAACTCAAAGTAGGACGAAACGGTGTCAGTACGAGCTCCTGGGAATCGAAATCTCCAATTTCGACATTGTCTACGCTACGAAGAAAATGATCGGGATGTTCCGTGTATAGTTGAATCGATTCTATGCCCGTGACCGATTCCAGTTGAATGTTGAATCGCCCAGCATCGTCGGTGACGGTGTTCATTGGCGGGTCGACGTTGATGGTGCTGACGAATGCTTTGGCAACTCTTTGGCCTTTGTTGTCCCGGACGACACCAGTTATGGCGGGCAATGGGCGCAGGGTGATATCGGCAATTGTAAGTTCGTTGTCAGTGTTGATATCAATTGGAATCTCCTGATAGTCGACGGTCATCAGGAGTTTCGGAGGAGTAACGATGAGTGTTCCTGCACCTGTTGGCACGGCGATCGAAAAATGCCCGGTGCGGTCACTTACGGTCTGCGCGATGATGAGTTCATTGGAGTCCCGGTAGTCGATTCGAACGAGTGCGACAGGGTCACCTGATTCGAGTACAGCCCGTCCTCGAATTCGGTGGGAGGTGAGGAGCTGGATGTTGGCAATCACGTCATCGCTTCCTGCCCGCAGCGAGACAGTGGCAGGCCTACCGACGGAGTAGTCACCTTGCATGGCCGCGACGAGGTATCGTGCAGGCGGTACGCTGACGGAGTAGAAGCCGTCTGAGTCGGTGAGAATCTCGGAGATTTTGTTTCTTCCTGATCCCCGGAGCGCGGCTATTGCTACGCGTGCGCGAGATATGCCGTTGCCTGATTCATCCGTAACGCGTCCGCGCAGTTTAACTCCGTCTACCATGACCATCGGGAGGTCACGTCCGATGGATATGGGGAATGTTGGAAGAACGCCTTCGGCGTAATCGGGGTGGGTAACGGTCATGCTGGTGTAGCCGAACCGGGGCATGTATGGGAGCGTCATGATTCCTTCGGCATTGCTGCGGATAGAAGGGAAGCCGTGTGGTACGAGATCATCAGCGTTTACGGTGAAGGTTTCGTTTACGAACAGGTGTCTGAGGCGGGCTCCGTTGACGGGCTCGTACCGCGAGTTTATGATGCGCATGGGCAAGTCGAATGCTTTACCCAAAACGATTGAAACTGAATCGTCTCCGAGAAGCTGCCCCTCTTTGCCTCCGAGTGCGTGTCCGGATTTCAAAACGACGACTTCAATTTTTCCGACTTCAATGTCGAGGATGGCAAAGTGACCTTCTGAGTCGGTTGTGGCTGTGAATACTTTGCGATCGTGGCTGACCCAGACCTGCGCATCACCCACGGGTTGTCCTTTGTAATCGCGAACAAGTCCTCGGAGCTCGTGGGCGTAGGCAAGACAGGGCGCAATGAGAAGGTACGTGAGTATGGCGGCGGACAGAAGTTGATGGCCGCTTTTATTCGTTGTAATCATGGCTAGGGCAGGTTGTCTCGAATGGCGGAGTAGGTCGGAATTTCGATCGATTCGAGCATGACTTTGTTGTCGTTCGAGATCACGTACACGTCTGCTGAGGCTGGTGGTGTGCCTTGATATAGGGGGATGGTGCTGCTGGTGAGGGTTGCGGCAGCGTCTGCGATTAGCACGAATTGTTTACCGATTTTATCGAGGTATTGCTGGCTCGTTTCCAAGGTTTTGAGCATCATTTTTGCCCGGGCGGGTTCGGCGAATACGACGACCTTTGGACGAGACTGGTTGTGGTCGCTACGCGAACCTTTCACCTTTTTGAATCGTCTCCAGGGAAAGGATTTGCCGATGAGGGAGGTTCCGGGCGTGCCGTCGGGAACGGTGAGGGCGGGCAGGATGGCTACTGTAGAGCCGGTGGTGGTAAAGAATGTTGGGGAGGCCACCTGGTTGTCGGTATTGGTCGGCGACGTGGCGGTGTATATCAGGGAGGTGCCTTCGACAACTCCGGGATGTTGAAAATTTCCATTTGGACCGGTGACCAGTTTCCAGATGCTGACCGGAGCTGAGAGGTTGCTGTGTCCGATTTCACAGGATATGGTTTGTCCGACCAGCGCGTTGTTTTTGTTATCGACCGCTCGTCCCTGAACAGCGTGTAGTGGAGCCAGCTGAACGATAGCATCGTCGGCGCGGGTGGAGTCGATGACGAACAGTGCACCTATGTGGTCTGTGGGGTGGTCAACGTAGCCGATTACGATTCCGTTCTCTGGCGGGGCGGCCATGGAGATTTCTACGAGTCCGTTTTCGTCGGTGCCGCGCCAGCCGATCTGCTTCGGATGCAGTACATGGACGATGGCGCCTATCACGGGGCCTCTATTTTCGTCGATGACTTCGAGGGAATAAGAGGGGATGGGGGTGAGCCAAAGCGGAAGGAGTGTCTTTGTTTTTCCGGGCATGAGGGAGAATGAGTAACCGGGTGGAGTTGAATGTGTGTATCCAGGGGCGCGCCAGAATTTTACTGAACATTCGCCTTCCGGTGCGGCGAAGGAGTACTCGCCGGAGGCGTTTGTCTGAGTGACTTTATAGGCTTTTCCGTTTGTTTCCAAGACGATACTTGCGCCGACGACGGGGTCTTCGTCGATGGGGTCAAGTACTTTCCCTGTAATGGTTCCTTTGCCGGCGACGATGAGGTCGATCTGCTGCGTGAGGAATTCTCCGGATACCAAGACCTGAGGCTTTGTGACGCTCGTGAAGTTTGAGCCTACGGATTCGTATGTGTAGGCTCCCGGTCTCAGGCGAAGTGCGTAGGCGCCGTCCGCTCCTGTGCGTGTAATGGTGGTATCTTTGGGCGGTAATATGTTGCGGAAGATAATGGGGGCGTTGGGTACGGATTTTTTGTTGTCGCGGGAGAGTACGCTTCCGAGAATTCCGACTCCTTGCGAAAGGGTGATTTTTGTAGCGGATGCCCCTACTTTGGTTGGTGAGGAGATTTGTTGTGCAAATTTCGTGTGGGTCACTTTGATGAATGCGGTTTCGTCGACGGGTAGACGATTTATTGAGAAGTTACCTTTGGAATCGCTTGTTGGCACTTGAAAACCGAATCGTCTGATCTTGGAGAATGGGATGCTGAATTTTTTTGCGCCGGGGTTGCTCAGGTCTCCGTCTACGAGTAATACTCGAATTATGTTTGCATCTGCAATTGGTTTTCTTCGACTGCCGATGATCTGTCCAGAAATAGTTGAAGATTTTTTTAGTACTATTGATTGGTTTTTGTGGTCATCTCCCGCGCTTGTGAGTATGCTGAAGCCGCCGAACGAGAATCCATCTGCATATGCAAATATGCCAATGGTTCCCGGAATTACGTCGGGAAATTCGTAGTAGCCGTTTGCATCGGACTGGGTGACCCTTATCGGGCGTGTAAGGCCTTGTTCGATAAAAACCTGAACACCCGGGAGGAGTTTCCCGTTGGATTGATCGAGAATGGTTCCTGAAACTCGAGCGAGCGATGCTGCCGATGATGTTGTTGCGAATGAGATAACCGCGATGAAGGCAACGGCGCGGTACCTTGAGGTTAATTTTTTTGAATTCCAGAACATGGCCTGAATCCCGGTTCAGTCTTTTGCGATCGCGCTGCGTACTTGCGATTTCAATGTAAAATACGAAACACCGAGGGCATCTCGCAGGGCGTCTTCGCCCTCAAAGCCAGCTTTTAGTGATTGTAACATTCGGGTGAGTCTGCGCGTGCCGTAGCGCTGTTGAAGGTAAATGACGGCGACGTGTGACTGTGCATACGCGAGTTCGAGGTCTTCGGGACTGAAGGCACTTAATAGGTCTTGAGGTGTAATGGTGTCGAAGCCGTATAGCTGCCGGTTCGCGTATGCTTCTTTCAGGATCTGTTTTTCGATTGGTGATACTTGTGTGGACAGGGTTTCCGCGAGGCCTTCATTGAACCACCAGGGGACGTTATTTCCGGCGATATGGCGCACGACAACGTGGACGTACTCGTGGAAAAGACGTTCTCGCAACACGTCGAGTGGTATGGATTTTCCATTTTTGTCGAGGACAGGGCATCTGATTTTTGTGCCGTCGTACAGCGCCCCGACGTGTTGACCCAGTGCGGTGGATGCGATGAACCCTTCTGAGGTATACAGTGAGACCTGGATGGGTGTAGGAGGATAGATACCGCCGAGGCTTTTTCCGATGCTTCGGTATGCGGATTCGAGTATGTCGAGTACTTCCCGGACGAGGTTTCCTTCGGCTTCCTGACTGTAGGTGACGTGGAAGTTTCGCGAGCTATCGCCATGGAAATCGAACTCGATTTTTTCTTCGCGCAGAGCGTTTTTCAGCCTTTGCTGGAGACCTCCGTATTCGGGATCGAGTTGGTATACCCATTCCCATTGATCGATCGCAGAGGTAACATCGTTATCTTTGTAGTATGCCTCGCCGAGTAGGAAGTGAGCATCGATATCGTTGGGATCGATTTCTATGGATTCTTCGAGTCGAAAGATTGCGGAGGCGATGTTTCCTTGAAACAAGAGGTATGCACCGAGCTGATTGAGGGGGGGTACGTTTTCGGGGTCGACGCTGATCACATATTCGAGCCATTCGATTGCATCTTCTTGATTCCCCGATGCATTGAGATCTTGTGCATACATGACGACTGCGTTCACCAGATTATGTTGGATTGTATTGTCTCGACGATCCAATTCGTAGGCTTTCTGGAATGCTTCGGCAGCATCTGCCCAATTACCTGCTTCGTAGGCATCGGCGCCGCGTGAGTTCCATTGAGCTGCGGTCTGCGCATGGGACATCGTTGAGACAGCGCAGATGAGGAGAAGACAGATGGAAAGGCATCGCCGCGGAGTCCTATGCATGGGAGCTGTAGGCATTAGTGGTCCGAAAGCATTGCAATGACTTCGATTTCTACCTGCATATCTCCGGGTAGGCGTGCTGCCTCGATACAACTGCGGGCGGGCGGGTTTTCGGGGAAATATTCTGCGTAGACAGCGTTAACGGCTTTGAAGTTATCCATGTCTTTGAGGAATACGAGAACTTTTACGACGTCTGAGAGGTCGGCTCCTGCTGCTGCGAGGACTGTTTTGATGTTGGAGAAGGTTTGGTGGGTTTCTTCTTCGATGGTTCCGCGTATGATGCCGCTTCCGTCGGCGGCCAACGATCCTTGACCGGACAGAAAGAGAAGGT
>DTSJ01000432.1 GCA_012965445.1 Candidatus Hydrogenedentota bacterium | reverse complement strand
CGCCGCGACAACCGGCGCGGCAGTTGTTGCAGCGCCAACCATTATACCATCTTCGGTCCTGGGTGCGGACGGGGCGGTTGCGCCGAGCAATCGAGTCACCATTGGCATCGTCGGCGTGGGTGATCACGGCACGAATGTTGATCTGAAGGGTCTTCTCTACCAGAAAGATGCCCAGATCGTCGCGCTGTGCGACGTGGATCTGAAGAATCTTGAGCGTGGCAAGCGGATGACGCTGGATTCGTATGCGAATGACACGGCTTCGGGTACGTACAAGGGCTGCTTTACGACGCAGGACTGGCGGGAGCTGATCCCACGAGATGATATTGACGCGGTGGCGGTGGCGACGCCGGATCACTGGCATGTGCTTTGTTCGATTGCCGCGATGGCTGCGGGCAAGGATTGTTTGTGCGAGAAACCGCTTAGCTTGACGGTCGAAGAGGGCCGTGCCCTGTCCGACGCTGCTGCGAAGTATGATCGGATTACAATTACTTCCAGCGAGAACCGCTCGAAGACGAATTTTTTACAGGCTTGCGAGTTGGTGCAAAATGGTCGAATCGGTACGCTGAAGCATACACGGGTTGAACTTCCCGGCGGGTGGTGGGCGCGCGACATGGGCTATGGACTTTCGCAGGAACCCGGGCCGGTGCCTGATCATCTCGACTACGCGATGTGGCAGGGCCAGGTTGCGCACAAGCCGTTCAGTCCGGGACGGTTTCACTTTAACTGGCGATGGGACATGGATTATTCCGGCGGCTTCCTTACCGATTGGGGTGCGCACATGCTGGACATTGCGCAGTGGGGGAACGCCACCGACTTGACGGGACCGGTGAGTGTTGCTGGTACGGGGAAAATGGATGCGGATGGGTACTACAATGTTGCTTCCGAGTGGGCGCTGGACTACGAATATGCGAATGGCGCGACGCTGCACTGCACGAACCGGGAGCCGAACAAAACGACAAAGGGCTTTGCTTCGGTTCGGTTTGAAGGCACGGACGGTTGGATCGAGTGCGATTGGGGTTCGATTAAAGCGAGTTCGGAAGATATTCTCAAAACGGAGTTAGGTCCGGACGATATTCGGCTGCGGACGTGTCGCGGCGGGGAGCATCGTGACTTCCTGGACTGCGTGAAGAGCCGTGAACAGACCTATGCGCCTTTTGAAGTCGGGCATCGAACGATCACGATCAGTCACATCGGAAATATCGCTATACAGCTCGGCAGGAAATTGCGTTGGGACCCCGAAACTGAAACATTTCCCGACGATGCCGAAGCCAACTCGATGACCTCGCGAGAAATGCAGAACGGCTGGTCACTCACTTGAGACAATAGACGAGAACTACTTTGATGAACTCACTTTCAGACAACTCAATCGTCATCATTGGCGGCACTAGCGGGATGGGGCTATCGGCGGCGAAGGCGTGTGTCGCGGCGGGGGCGAACGTGGTTGCTACCGGGATCGCAGCGTCCGTGGAATCGGCGCAGGCTGAGCTGGGCGATGATGTGCTGGTTTTGGATTCCGACGCGACTGATCCAACTTCGGCGGATAGTGCAATTGCGTCGGCGCTGGACAGGTTTGGCAGATTCGACGGTTTGTACCATGTGGCTGGCGGGAGTGGTCGGCAATTCGGGGATGGGCGACTTGATGCGGCCACGGATGATGGCATTGAGAAAACGCTGGAACTTAATCTGACTTCAGTGCTTTACTCCAATCGCGCAGCGCTGCGTGTGTTTTGCGAGAAGCGCTGGGCTGGAGCTATTTTGAACCTCACTTCGATATTGGCGCACTCCCCCAATCCAGAACATTTCGACACGAGTGTATATGCGACGGCGAAGGCGGGTATCATCGGGTTGACGAAGAATCTTGCTGCTCCTGCGCACGAGCCGACATCGGCGTGTCGATCAGCCCCGCAGCAATCGCGTTCACC
>DTSJ01000431.1 GCA_012965445.1 Candidatus Hydrogenedentota bacterium | reverse complement strand
CCGGAGATTCGAATGTGATGATGGAGCCTACAGGTGCGTCGGGTTTTTCGGGAGCGAGGAAGTTGGAGAGCGTAATGAAAATGAAAAGTGAGAGAATCGAAAAACCAATGACGATGACTGAGGTACGGAAGGAGGTTGATTCGTGTCGGCGTGTCATGGTTTACCTTGTATGGGGCGGTGTTGCATTGGTATGTATACCTATATCACAGGAATTGGACTCATGGCGAGTGAAATTGGTTGACGGTCTGGACTCGAGTAGTTTGGTTGTATTGTAAGTAGTTGTTTTTCAATGACTTATAGATAGTGAAGTTTTTGTTGACATGTTGGTTTGCTTAGGCTTACAATGTTAACCAAGCTTAAACTTAGTAAGCACAGATTATTTTCGTGCCTTAAACTAAATGGCCAAGAGATGCACTTGATGGAGGTTTTGTGATGAGTCCAAACAGTTGTTTTTTTGCTCGATTGGGAATCGCGGTTCTCGTGATAGTGGGCGTGTCGATCGAAACTTCGGCGCACATTGTTCCCGTGGAGCAGTTTCATCCGATGGTGGAGTCGTATCGTCGTCTGGCGTTTTCGGTGAATCTGAATCCGGTGCGCTGGGATGAGGTTGAGAAAGATGCGCGTGTCATCGCGAAAGAACTTTCTATGATAGATTCGGATCGCGGGAGTGTATATGCGCGGAACTCTTCGGCGGTGATTGAGATGGTTCGTGCGGAAGCAGCGGTCAGTCTTGCAACGCCGACGATGCGGAGGAAGTCTTCTAAGGCGTTGTTTGAGTTGTCGACAGAGGCGGTTGCGCACGGACTTGCGGCACACCTGGCGTATGCACGTTCGCAGATAACGAATTACGAGGAAGCATTGTCGCATTTTGAGATCGCACGGTATATCTTTGTCGCTTTCGAACATGAACTGAAGGCGACAGATTCCGCGATGCATCGGGAACTCGGATTTGCATGGCTGGATGCTTCCAGCGCTTTGGGGTCTCCGGGGCTGTTGGGCGTCGGGGCAATCCCGGCGGACGTTGAGCGGTTTGGTGATGCCTCGAAAACGATCACGGAGTATATACTTGCGAACTACGGATCGAAGTATGAAGCAGATCCTTCGCGTTGGATGTATCCGGTGCCGTATCGGAGTGCGAGTTACGATGCTTCGGCGTCTATTCCGGTGAAACTTGCGCCGGGATCGGATCTGAATAAACAGTTGCCGCGTCCGCGCCAGATTTTGAACATGGTAGAGCGAGGTGTGAATGAAATGGATACGCCACTGATCGCGTTCGGTGATTTGGCGTTTGACAGCCCGTATATCTTTGGCGACCCCGCGCGGTCGCTGCAGATGAGCTGCAATACCTGCCACAATAAAGGCACGACGAGTGCAGGATTGTTTATCGCTGGTCTTTCGAGTGCGGCGGGTGGACTGGACGCGAGTAACAATTTCTTCGCGCCTCATGCGAACAACGGTCATTTCGATCCCGTGGATGTCCCTGATTTGCGCGGGATTCGGTTTACGGCTCCCTACGGGCGGAACGGACGGTTTACATCGCTACGCGAATTTACGCGCAATGTGATTATGAATGAGTTCAACGGATCTGAGCCTGATCCTGTGTTGATGGATGCGTTGATCGCGTATATGAATGAGTTTGATTTTCTGCCGAACGCGCAGATGACGAAGCACGGGAAGTTGAACGATACGGCTTCGGATTCGGCGAAACGGGGCGAGGTTTTGTTCAGCAAGCCTTATGCGCAGATGAACGACATGAGCTGTGCTTCGTGTCATATACCTTCAAACCATTTTATTGACGGACTTCGACATGACGTGGGGAGCGCTGGAGGAAGCAGCGAGTACTCGATGGATCGAGCGCTGGATACGCCGACGCTGTTGAGTGTTTTGAATACACCTCCTTATATGCACAACGGCAGTCTTGCGACGCTGCCGGAGGTGATCGATTTTTTCGATACAGAGTATTCGCTTGAACTGACGAATGGTGAGAAGTCGGATTTGAATACGTATCTGGAAGCGATTGGCGGCGGCGACGAGCCGTTTGAAGATTCGATTTACACGCTTGAGCCTGAGATGGAGGAGTTCAGTTTCTTCCTGTCTTCGTATGAGTATGTGAAGGGATTGAACAAGCCTGATATGGTTTCGATGATTTTTGAGACGATATCGGCTGAGATTCAGGCGCACAAGTGGGACGTGCAGGACACGTCGCATTTGGGGACGCTGGACAAGATGGCTTCGCTGATGGATAAAGCATATATTGCGAATGAGCAGGGTGAAACTGAACAGGTGGATGCACTGGTTGACGAATATCGCGCGATGTATGCCGAGCATGCAGACGTGTTGAAATAGAAAGGGTAGAGTAATGAAATCGTTGAGAATGATAGTGAGTGTGTTGCTGATTCCATGTCTTGGATTACATGCTTCGGCGAGCGAATCTGACAAAGAGCTGCGTATCGTTTTCATTGCGTATCAGAATCCGGAGCAGCTGGCGGATGATGTTGAGCCTGTGGTTGCATATCTTGAGAAGGAACTGGGGGTTTCGATCAAGCATTATGTGGCGACGAACTATGGCGCGGTGGTTGAGGCGTTGAAGAACGGCACGGCTGACATGGGTTTCATGGGGCCGCTTCAGTATGTGATGGCGCATTCGTTTGCCGGCGCGCGGCCGATACTGGGCGAGGTGTATAAGGGGAAGCCGACGTATACTTCGCGGATATTCGTGCGTAAGGACAGTGGTATAAAAAAGCTCGCGGATCTGAAGGGCAAATCGATTGCTTTTGTGGACCCGATATCGTCTTCGGGGTATTTGTATCCCATGGAATTGTTCAAGGCTGAGGGGTTGGTAAAAAAGGACGCGACGGATTTCTTTAAGCGGATGTATTTTGCCGGCGGAGACGAGCAGGCGATTCGCGCGGTGTACAACAACTTTGTGGATGCAGCGGCCATTGGCCAATTTGCGTACAGTCTGCTTCGGCCTGAGGAACGCGATGAAGTGATTTATGTGGGTGAGTCGAAGCCGCTTCCGTCGCATTGTGTGGTGGTCCGGAAGGATCTTTCGGAATCGCGGACGAGCGCATTGCAGAACGCGCTGCTGAAAATTCAGGACGGGCCGGACAAGGGTTTGCTGAAGAATTTGTATGGCGTCGATGGATATGTGAAAGTGACGCATGAGACTTTTTCCGAGGTTGAAGCGATTGCACGGGATTACGATTTTATAAAGTAACTATATGACGATTGATTCTTCGAAACCGATCATTGAGCTGCACGACGTTCAGGTGCGGTATGGCGAAGCGTGTGTACTCGACATACGCGATGTGGTGATCATGCCCGGTGAGCGGGTGTTTGTGCTGGGCAAGAGTGGTTCGGGGAAGACGACGTTGTCGCGGCTGCTCAAGGGACGACTACGTGCTACGCGGGGGACGGTGAAGGTATTTGGCGAAGACCAATCTCAGATTGGTCAGTATGAAACTCAGCAGCATGTGGCGATGGTGGATCAGGAGTTTAATCTGGTGCCGCGGATGAGTGTGGTTCGCAATGTGCTGACGGGTGCGCTGGGGCGTGTGCCGTGGTGGAAATCGGCATTTGGAATCTATCCGCAGAGCGAATGGGGGAAGGCGGAGTCGATTTTGCAGGAAGTGGAGCTTGAAGGCCTGGGCGCGCGCCGGGCGGATACGTTGAGCGGAGGTCAGAAACAGAGGGCGGCGATTGCGCGCGCGTTGATGCAGGAGGCTCCTGTGATTCTGGCGGACGAGCCGATATCGAATCTTGATCCTGAACTGGCGGAGGATGCGCTGGAGCTGCTGGTTTCGTGTACGAGTCGGCGTGAGGAGACGCTGATAGTCAATCTGCATCAGCCGAGGCTTGCGCGAATGTTTGCTACGCGGGTGATTGGGCTGCATGAGGGGAAGGTCGTGTTCGACGGGCCTCCGGACGCGCTTTTGGAGACGGATGAAGAGTTTATTTATGCGGGTGCGGTTGAGGAAGCGGCTGCTCCTGCGCCGATGAAGGTGGTTTGAGATGACGCAACTTCAAAAACGCTGGCAGAACCGGAAGCTGATTCAGCTGGGGATCGGGACGCTCGGTTTGGCGGTGGTGTTCTGGTGCTTTGGTCAGGCGGAGTTCAATCTTGCGCGCTTGTTTGATTCGGGGCCGAATATGCTGGAGTTTTTTTCGCGTATGGTGCCGCCGGACTGGAGTGTGACGGAGCTGGTGGTGAAGGCGACGCTGGAGACTTTGACGATTGCCGTTGGTGGGACTTTTCTGGCGATACTTGTGTCGCTACCGCTGGGTTTTCTGGCGGCATCGAATGTGACGCCTGCGTGGATCGCGATGCCGATTAAGATGATGCTTGGTGTGATGCGTTCGATACCAATTATTGTGATCGCCGTTTTATTTGTCGCGGCGGTCGGATTGGGGCCGTTTCCGGGGGTGCTTGCTGTTGCGCTGCATTCGATCGGGATGTTGTCGAAGTTTTATGCCGAAGAGTTTGAGACGGCTGAGGCGGGGATCGTGGATGCGATTCGGGGAACCGGGGCGTCCTGGGTACAGACGCTGCAGTACGGCGTTTTTTCTCAGAGCATTCCGCAGGTGGTCGCGTTTACCATTTATCGCTTCGAGATGAACTTTCGGGATGCGACGGTGTTGGGTATTGTAGGGGCCGGGGGAATCGGCACTTATATTCTGATGTATACGCAGAGTTTTCAGTATAACCGCGTTGCGGTACTGCTGGTAGTGATTAGTGTGGTCGTGTTTCTGCTTGACCAGTGCAGTTTCTGGATTCGCAGGTGGGTTGGATAGCGATTTAGCTTTGGAGAAGTAGTATGCCGACATTTAGTCCGTCAAGCGGTTCGCCGCGCAAGATGAGTCCGTCTCTGGAGCAGTATATAGAGGCGATAGCTGATTTACTGACGCGCGACAAGGTTTGTAGCGTGAGCGATATTGCGGCGCAGGTGCAGGTGAGTCGTCCGGCGGTATCGCGTGCTGTCCGGGAGTTGTCGGAGCAGAACCTTGTTACGCACAAGGCCTACGGGTATGTCGATTTGACGAAGCAGGGGCAGTCGATCGCGGACAAGCTTACAGAGCGTCATGAGACCTTGTATCGGTTTCTGAGGGAGGTATTGGGGTACGATGATAACTTGGCGGATCAGGAGGCTTGTCGGCTTGAGCATCAGGTGGATGATGCTTTTGTGGAACGATTGGATATGTTGTGCGATTTCATTGGCGAGCATGAGGGCATGAATGCGCTGCTCAGGGCGCGGTACGATAGTTCAGAGAACTAGGGCATGAAGATAACACGCTATTGAGTGACGAGATGGCCCTGCAGGACCGATTCACGGCGACGTGCGTGGAGGGTGCGGGTCAGCTGAGTAAAGGTTTCGGTTTTGAATCCGAAGGGGTATGGCTCGGTGTAGGGTTTGAAGATTCGGTCCATTCCTTCGAGTGCTACGTCGAGAAGACCATCCATGTTCTCGATAAACACATCTTTGGTCTGCGGGAAATCTCGGATGATCCTCTGGGCCAGATAGGTACCAAAGGCGATGTGGCGTGACTCGTCTTTTTGAATGTTGCGGACGCCTTCGCGGAGGCCGGGCAGGATGCCAAGCGGATCCATGGCTCCGTAGAAGAGTTCGTAGCCTACTTCTGCCTGAACGCCTTCCACGATTTGATGGTAAATGACCACGGCGCGCATTTGTGCTTCCGGGGAGTGATCGGTGTTGAGCGCGTTCAAGTATTTGGGAAGGAGTTCGCGGATAATTTCGGAGGGCTCGCCTGGCGGGTAGGGGATGTCTTCTCCGAGTTTGCCGGGCAGCACTTCGTCCATCCAGCGTTGGAAGAATTCTACGTGGGTGGATTCTTCGAAGAGCTGCTGGGTGATGTACATTTCTTCGTCCATGTGGCCGCGTTCTCTTCGCAGGGCGCCCTGGAGTGGAGCGAGATCGTGTGCAACGGCGCGTTCGCCTATGAGAAAGCCGAAGACTTGTCCCAGCAGGAGCTTCTGTTCATCGGGGTTGAGATTGAGCCAGTCTTCTTTGTCCTGGGAGAAGTCTATCGCGTGGGGATCCCAGCAGAGTGCTCTTCCTTTGCGGATTTCCTGCATCGGGAAGGTGTCGAAACTTAATGCCATAATGCTAATTCCTGTTCGTTTAGTCGTCGATGGATTGGTAGACCATGTTTTTGAATACTTCGCCGAATGTGCCGATGTGGGGAAGTGTTTGTACCATGTAGATGCCGATGAGGTCTTCTTTCGGGTCGATCCAGAATTTTGTGCCTGCGGCGCCACCCCAACTGTAGGTGCCTTCGGATACGGGCGAACCGGAGCGTCCCTGATCGAGGGCAACCTGAAAACCGAGCCCGAAGCTGTTGCCGCCTGAGCGCATGCCGATGTCCGCAGTCTGACAGTGGTCTTTGGTCATGAGTTCGATGGTGGTGCGGCTGAGGATGCGGTGTCCGTCGAGTGTGCCGCCGTTGAGAAGCATTTGGCAGAAGCGTGCGTAGTCGCCCGTGCTTGAAACGAGGCCGCCGCCGCCGGAGAAGAGTGCTGGTTTGGCGACGAAGTTGCGGGACATGAATTCAGGCGCTGGCTCAATGCCGCCTTCTTGTGAGGGCGTGTACATTTTGGAGAGTCGGCTGAGTTTCTCTTTCGGGGCGTAGAACCCAGTGTCGGTCATGCCGAGCGGTTCGAAGATGCGCTCCTGAAGAAACACGTCGAAGGATTTACCGGAAAGTACTTCTACGAGCCGTCCCTGGACATCTACGGAGATGCTGTAGTGCCAGCGTTCGCCGGGTTGAAAGAGGAGCGGTGTTTTCCCGACTTTGGCGACCATGTCGGCGAGATTCCGGTCGGTGAGAAGGATTCCGAGTTCCTGGTAGGCTTTGTCGACATCGGTGTTACCGAAGAAGCCGTAGGTGAGGCCAGCGGTGTGCCGCAGCAGATCGCGGATGGTGATGTCGCGGTTGGCCGGTACTGTTTCGAGGCTCGATTCCTTTGGCGCGGCTGACGGAGCATTCGCTTCGCTTTCCGAGGGCAGATTAAACGTCGGGCCCGAGCCGCGATCAGTCGGGTCTACGACAACGCGCAAGTTTCCGAGTTCAGGAATGTATTTCGATACGGGGTCATCGAGAAAGAATTTGCCTTCTTCAAAGAGGGACATGAGTGCGACG
>DTSJ01000430.1:2558-7167 GCA_012965445.1 Candidatus Hydrogenedentota bacterium | reverse complement strand
CGAGTTGGTCCGCATTACTGATGCTCAGTACGTGGGCAGCACGTTTGAATGTTCGAGTATTTCAACGGACAGTCGGAAACTTGATCCGGGCGATTTATTTTTCGCCTTGTCGGGAGAGAATTTTGACGGGACCGATTTCGTCGAGGGTGCGGTCGATGCGGGAGCCGTTGCTGCAGTGTCATCTCGTGCCGTAGAGGGGTGTCCTTGTCTCGTTGTGGACGACCCGTTGACAGCCTTGCAGAAGCTCGCGAAGCATCATCGGGCGCAATTTAGTATTCCTGTTCTTGCGATCACGGGATCGTGCGGAAAGACGTCTTGCAAAGAATTGATTGCTTCAATACTTGGTACGAAGTTCCGAGTCGTTAAGACGCAGGGGAATTTTAACAACGCGATTGGGTGTCCGTTGTCCATCATGCAGATGGATGCAGCGACTGAGTTTCTGGTGCTGGAAATGGGGGCGAATCATCCCCGCGAGATCGAGGACCTCAGTACGATAGCATCGCCGACTGAGGCCGCGATCACGATGATTGGCACTGCGCATCTGGAAGGATTTGGAACGATTGAGGATGTCGCTGCGGCGAAGGGCGAGATTGTATCGGGTTTGCCGTCGGACGGAGTCTTCTATGAGAATACGGACGATGCCCGATGCCGGACGATTGGGGATGCATTTGCGGGGGTGCGGGTGGGGTATGGTCGGCATGGGAGTGTGCAGCTTAGGGCGTGTGATTTCGATGAGAGTGGCGAGATGAATCTGGATATCGATCCGATTGGCAGGTTGAGCCTTCCTCTGTTTGCCGAAGCTCATGCTCAGAACGTGCTGCTGGCAGTGGCGGTGGGTTTGCAGCATGGAATCACGGTTTTCGAGCCGGCTTTGCGTGAGGCGTGTATGGCGACGAGTCGCTTTAAGGTATCACTTTTTAATGGGTATGAAATCATTGACGACACGTACAATGCGAATCCAGAGTCGATGCGGGTGGCAATCGAGGCACTTGGCGGGCGCCCTTCGTCTGGTCAGCGAATCGCCGTGCTGGGATGTATGGGCGAATTGGGTTCGAAATCGGAAGATCTTCATCATAAGACAGGAACTCTACTGGGTAAACATGGTATAAATGCAGTGTTCGTGCGGGGGATCCATGCCGAATCTCTCATAGCTGGTGCTCAAGCCTCAGGGGTGACAACAGCGGAAGTGATTGATCTACACGAAACGATGGCCGAGCGTGTTTCGCAGCTTGCCCGGACAGGGGACGTAGTTCTTTTTAAGGGATCGCGGGGAATGACCATGGAGCGTGTGATCGCGCTATTGGCAGGGGATCGACAGGTCGAATCGGAAGATTCGAATCAAGGATAGAGTTCTTTTATGTTCTACTATATTTCCGAAAACTTTTCAGACACCTATAGTGTTCTGAATGTGTTTGGATACCACACGGTGCGGGCGGGCGGCGCATTGTTTACTGGATTCGTGATCAGCCTGCTTATTGGGCCGAAAGTGCTGAGCTGGCTGCGCGCCTTCAAGGTCGGTCAATTTATCAGGAAAGATCATGTGCAGGATCTGCATGAGCTTCACAAGGATAAAGCTGGAACGCCGACTATGGGCGGAGTGCTGATTATACTCTCAACTCTGTTCTCGCTGTTGTTGTGGAGTTCATTGAACAACCGCATCATGTGGATCGCTACCGGCGTGTTGGTTGCGATGGGCGCGGTTGGATTTGTCGACGACTACATCAAGCTGCGTCGAAAGCACAACGACGGGCTGAGTGCGCGGGCGAAGCTTGCAGGGCAAGTATTGGTGGGGACAGTCCTTGGCGCGATTCTTGTCGCCAATCCGATTACTTATGGAGCGTCCTACCTGAATCGTCAGGACGTGATGGACTGGAAAGGCTTTACGACTTCGCTGGTAGATTCATCCGGGAAAGACGATTTGCCGCTGGGTCGTTTCGTCAGTACTTTTCCACTCGAAGTAGCTGCCTTGCTTCAGGAAGCTCCCGGTGAAGCCGATACGCGTGCGGCCGTTTTGGCATCTTTGAATGATTCTCTGGAGCTGAGAACAATCTACGACGCGGGAATATGGGAAGGCGTGAAGGTCAATGGGGAATCGGATTCGCTACTGTCGAAAGGCTTTGACACGTTGAACAAGCACGAGATGGTGCGCTTGAATCGGTTGCTGCTTGAGAGCGTCACGGGAGATTACATAGTGCCGAGTCCACGGGATCTACAGACGAAGGTTGCTGTGCCGGGGTTCAAGAACACGCTGATACCATTGGGCATTTTCTATATTCCTTTCGTAATTCTGATTATTGTAGGTACTTCCAATGGGGTGAATCTGACAGACGGACTGGACGGGCTTGCCATCGGCGCATCGGTTGTAGCGTTGTCTGCATTTACAGCCCTGGCCTATGTGGTCAGTCGTGCGGACTGGTCGAGCTATCTCTTTGTGACCTATATCCCGGAGGCCACCGAGCTCGCCGTGTTCGGCGGGGCATTGCTTGGCACCGGGCTGGGATTCCTGTGGTTTAATGCTCACCCGGCCGAAGTTTTTATGGGTGATACGGGTTCGCTGGCACTGGGCGGAGTTTTGGGTACTATGGCGATTCTGACGAAACAGGAATTGCTGTTGCCGATAGTCGGCGGTCTGTTCGTCATCGAGGCGCTGAGTGTGATCATTCAGGTGGGGTCTTTTAAGCTGCGCAAAAAGCGTGTGTTTCGAATGGCGCCGCTTCATCATCATTTTGAGTTGCTGGGGTGGTCAGAGACGAAAGTGACGATACGGTTCTGGATAATTGCGTTTATATTCGCTTTGATGAGTCTTGCTACATTGAAACTGAGATAACCAATGGATGTCGCGGGGAAAAAAGTAACGCTTGTTGGCATGGGGAAAACTTCTATTGCGCTCGCGCGTCTGCTGAAACATTTGGGCGCGAATCCTTTTGTGACGGAATGCAGACTGCGGGACGATTGCGCTGAATTTGCGGGACTGTTTGAATCCGAGGGTGTTCCTTTCGAGTACGGCGGGCATACGGATGCCGCGTTGCTTGATACGCACTTGGTGATTCCCAGCCCCGGAGTTCCGCCGAATATACCTATGTTGAAAGAGGCGCTCGACGCTGGATTGACGATGATGAGTGAGTTGGAATTCGCGTTCCGGTTCAGTACTTCGAAGCTAGTGGCAATTACGGGCACAAATGGAAAAACGACGACGACGGAGTTGCTTGCGCATTTATTTATTTCGTGCGGGCTGGATGCGGTGTTGGCCGGAAACAATGAAAGCCCATTCTCGTCGGTTGTGACAGGGGATGCTCAACCGGACTACGTCATACTTGAAGTCAGCAGTTACCAGCTCGAACTTGTTGATCAATTTAGACCGTATGTTGCTTCGGTTCTGAATATCTCGAATGATCATCTTGGACGTCACGGCACGATGGAAAGCTATTCTGCGACGAAGGCACGCATCTTCGCGCGACAGCAGGGGGATGATATTGCGATTCTGAACACGGACAACGCTGTGGTGTCATCGATGGCTGACTCTATATCTGGAAACATTGTTCTCTTTGGTACATCGGGAGATGCAGACGTTGTACTCGATGGTGACAATCTGCTCGTGCAGGGCCAAGTCGTTGCTCGACGGAGCGATTCACCGCTGCCGGGACGACACAATACGGAAAACATTCTTGCAGCATTGGCGGTTATGTCGGTGTTCGATGCCGATTGGTCAAAAGTATGCGAGGAATTGAAGACCTTCGGAGGGGTCGAGCATCGCATCGAGAAAGTGGCAGATTTGAACGGTGTGAGCTATTACAACGACTCGAAATCGACGAATCTGGACAGTTTGAAGGTTGCTCTGGAGAGCTTCGACCGGGGTATACTGTTGATTGCCGGGGGAGAAGGCAAAGGGGATGACTACTCCGTGCTTTCAGAGTTGATTCAATCGCGTGTGAAACAGATTGTCGCCATTGGTGCGGATGCCGACGCAATTTGTGCCGCCTGGGGGGAATACGCTCAGACGTGCATAGTGGACAGCATGGATGCGGCTGTGGCGAAGGTACACGAAGCCGCCCGACCGACCGATGTGGTGTTGTTGTCTCCCGCCTGTGCGAGTTTTGACATGTATACGAACTTTGAAGAGAGGGGTGCCGATTTCAAACGGTGCGTCCGGATGATCACGTCGAACAAGGTTCAAGCATGAGAAAAGAATCGATTTCAATATTGAGTATCGTTCTGGCACTTGTGCTGATAGGTTTCTATTCGGTCTACAGCGCTGGCGCCGCGCAGCCCTATGGCGATGCGCGATTGCTGCGGCAGTGCGTATATCTTGTCGCCGGAGTATTCGTATTGTTTTGTGCATCGCACTTCGATTATCACTATTTGCAATCCCGGTTACTGTTTCGACTGATCGTGTGCGTGACACTTGCTTTGTTGATTGCTGTGCTGGTGCCGGGCATCGGCGTAGAAATCAACGGCGCACGCCGCTGGATTGAATTGGGTGGTTTTCGCTTTCAGCCCTCCGAGCTTGCCAAATTTGCTCTGATTCTACTGTTGTCCGTGAAATTGGCCGCGAATCAGGAGGTGATTGCAGAATTCAAAAAGGGATACATGCCGTCATTTATGATTCTGG
>DTSJ01000430.1:0-2544 GCA_012965445.1 Candidatus Hydrogenedentota bacterium | reverse complement strand
TCCTCGACTGGCGTTTGCTTTGCTGGTTGTACTCGAGAATGATCTGGGTACGCCTGTAGTCATGTGCGTGACGGCCTTCGTCATGTTTTTCATCGCCGGCGTTCGCTGGTACTACCTGTTGCCAAGTCTCGTTCCAGCGGCAGGTGCCCTATGGTTATTGATTCTGATAAAACCGCATCGCCGCGAACGTATGGTCGCGTTTATGGATCCCTGGGGAAACGCTGATGCATCTTCTTATCAACTGATTCAATCCATGACCGCTTACGTGAAGGGCTCTCTTTGGGGCGTCGGTCCTGGTGCCGGCGAGCAGAAGCTCCACTACCTTCCCGAATCGGACACGGACTTCATTTTGACGGTGTGGGCGGAGGAGATGGGCCTGGCGGGCACATTGGTCGTCGTAGTCTTGTTCGTATCACTACTCATGGTATCTGTTCGAATTGCCACGCACGCACGTGACTTATTTGGGACGCTGCTGGTTTCGGGCATTGCGGGCCTGATTGTTTTTCAGGCAGCATTCAATATGTCTGTTACGATTGGACTGCTGCCGACCAAAGGGCTTCCGCTACCGTTTATCAGTCGCGGCGGCACCTCGCTGGTCGTGTTGATGGGTATGATTGGTATACTGATAAATGTTGGACTTCAGGCCGAGCCTCTCAGGCCGAAAGTCGTACAGCCCGTTCCGCAGACGTAGTGCCGAAGACAACCCTATCCAGGAAAGAGCAGGTATGCGCGTAATGATTACAGGAGGGGGAACGGGTGGTCATACATCGCCCGCTCTGGCCATAATCGAGGAACTGCAGAATCGTGATTCGCGCCTGGATCTGCAGTGGGTGGGTTGCAGGGACAGTATTGAAGAGAGGGTGTGCATTGCACAATCGATTCCTTTTCGTACTGTTCCAGTTAAAGGATGGCCGAGGGTAAGTCGTGTACGTCAACTATGGGCAGCGCTATATCTGGCGCGAGGTGTAGTCGCGTCGTACTTACATTTGCGGAAGTTTCGGCCCCAGGTAATTGTGGGAGTGGGGGGCTATGTTTCTGTTCCGCTGATGTGGGTAGCTCAAAAACAGGGGATTCCGACAATTTTGCATGAGCAAAACAAGCAACTGGGAATGGCGAACCGGGTACTGGCGCGGCGCGCGTATCGGGTGTTGCTCGGTTTTCCGGATACGACTGGCGGATATCCCGGGGATCGTTCCGAAGTCGTTGGGAATCCGGTGCGCTCGGGATTTTCGGCGGCACCATCTCGCGCTGAAGCCTGCCGGTCGCTGGGATTGAATCTCGACGTGCCAGTTGTGCTTGTGTGCGGGGGAAGTCAGGGCGCACAATCTATCAATCGTGCAATCACTGACGTTCTGACAAACGGTGTCAAGGATGCGTTTCAGATGATTTGGATGACTGGTGAGTCCGATGTGGCGGAGGCGCGTTCGGCTGCGGAAGCTTCGAAAATAGACGTGGAGGTTCACGCATTTATTGACGACATGGTGACCGCTTGTGCCGCAGCCCGGCTCATCGTGAGTCGTTCTGGAGCATCGACGACTGCGGAGATCGCGCAGGTTGGTCGCGCCTCGATTTTGATTCCCTATACTCATGCAACCGATAACCATCAGGAAAAAAACGCGCGGGCTTTCGAAAATACCGGTGCGGCGGTTGTACTGCTTGACAAGGAGTGTATTGGAGAAACCCTGCGAGCTGCAATTTCCAGAACGCTGTCTGATCGCGAAGGGCTTGACACGATGGAAATCGCCGCGCGGGAGATGGCTCAGCCGGTTGCCGTTGAACGGATTGTCGAACATGTGTTCAATGCCGCATTCGGCGAGGAAACGAAACAGGGGCAGGAGGCATCCCCGTGAATCACGCCGCTTCCTGTCGAACGCGAATCGAGATTATACGAGGGGACATTACCACCGTGAACACCGACGCAATCGTCAACGCGGCGAACTCAACGTTCCCAGATAACGACCCACGTGATGAAGGGGAACGACGAGGGTAGTCAGCCACATGCGGCTGTCGAAATCATATCGTACCGGTGTCCAAAACGATCGGTACTGATTCATGGCCTGCCGCATCAGCGGAGTTGACTCTGGGTAAGAGCCGGGCGGGATGATAGACGGCGGAGCGGAAACGATGATATTCTCTGTAGTATGGATTGTCACTTTTTCAAAATCGGATAGAAGAGCCGGTGCGAGTAAATCGATCGCCTTTACCGTGTTGAGAATACGGGATGTTAACTCCTTCGTCAGTTCTGCCCCCGAAGAAAGAAAAAAGCTGGAAGCCAATGTCGGGCTTATTCCAGTAATCGACCCGTCTGAATCGGTGCTGTGTGAAAGTTGAGATTCACCTGAAATCGAGCTGATCGCAGCTTCAATAGATTTCGCCGCCTGCTTTCCCTCATCCTCTCTATCCTTCAACTGGCCCTCGATGAGACTAATGTGTCTTCTGCCTACATTCTCCAGCCGTTCCTTGGTCTCGGCAATGAGTCGATTCTTTTCGGTCTGAAGGATGAAGCGTGAAGTCACAAAGGAAGCGATGAGACAGATCAGTAAA
>DTSJ01000429.1 GCA_012965445.1 Candidatus Hydrogenedentota bacterium | reverse complement strand
CTATCGTTTCTTTGGTCCAACACTTGAAGCGATGGCGCGCGACTCTGCGCGCTGGATCGAGAACGAATGGAAAGCTGGGGACGGAAGCACGACGCCCGTTGAACGGGCGATTGTCGTACTCACACAAGACCTTATCGTGTTGTTAGGACATTCAGTGAATGCTGAAATCAAACACGATCTGTTAAACAAACTCGCTCGCGTCGCGGTCAATGCAGCGGAAGCAGGACTAATCGAAGACCAATCGCATCGGGATTACTTTTTGCTCCCGGATTCACCGCTGCAAAAGCTGATTCCGGACGTAACCTGACTGATTTATGACGGACCTTTACATTCTCAACGGCAATAACGAACCCGAACCGATTCCGGAAACGGACCTGATCCAATGGGGCAAATGGCTCGACACGGCAGAAGCGTCCGGACGCCGAATCGTCGGTGAAAGTAACGTCGAAAATTTTCACATTCGGACGGTGTTTGGCGGCTGCGACAACAATTGGGATGGAGGTGCTCCAGTCGTTTTCGAAACACGCGTGACCGAAGGCGGCGAACGTCGAGATCTTTATCTCCGACGCTACGAAACCTGGCAGCACGCGGAATCGGGTCACGAAGAAGTCTGTCGGCAGATTCGGGATGAACTCGCCAGCGCGGAATAAAGCGGGTTAACTTTTCTCCGAAGGTTCAGGGCTTTTCTCCGACTTTTTTCCCGCAGCTTTAGCCGTTGTTTTTGTCGGAATACCTACCCAATGTATCCCTGCGCCGATCGCTGCAGAAAAACAAGCCAATCCTGTCAGCACGGTAGTGATCCATGTCGGCGGTTCAGCGAGTACATCTGTATCCCCGACCAGAAATAAAATGAAAAACAGCGATATCACCGATATCGCGAACATCGCGTATTCAATGTAGGTCAACACTTTTGGCATAACAACAAATGCTCCTCAAAATATCCAAACGAGAGTATAGAGGACACTATCAGTGCATCTCCACTTCGCAGACACCGATTCCAGGTCGATAAAAATTGAACTGAACATTTGGGTGATCGGAAAGCAGGCTCATAGGTACGGAACTGTCAGCGATTCCTTTCGAAATCATCAGGGTAGTCAGCCTCATTCCAAGGGCATTGTCATGTGTGCCCGCTTGCCATATTGAAACCTTGTCAGCTTTCCAGGTCTCGACAGGTCCCACAGTAGCCGCCTGTGTCGGGATTCCGGTCACGTTCCCGCCGCCGGAAGTGCGCGCATTCTGCATGAGGGTCATCGGATGCAGATCGACGATACGTGTGGCGAGTTTTCGATACTCCTCAGGCGATGGCGGCTCATCCGTGTATTCCCCCTCGCGCTTGAGCGGGTCGTTGAAGGCCCAGTGCTTCACATCTCCCTGCCCGCCCTGCATTATCGCGCAGCGCGCCGAATCGAATGAGTCGCTGTATGCCTGCAGATCCCCCGTCGGAAAGTGAATGTTTGCTTCGGGCATTCTCAGATTCGCATCGATCCGATCAAAACACATCTCCATATCGGCTTTGGCGAAGGAGAGAGGGTGGTCTATTCCAACAGCCGCGCCGTCTATGACCCACTCGTCCATGCCCCAAAAATGCGCATTCAAGGCTGTAAGGTCCAGATCCATCGCATTGACCAGCCGCGCCACCAGCGGCAACTGCTCAGTGGGACCAATTGGCCCGCAGATGCCGACCGGATTGTCCGGCGTAGAGGCTTTCCACGCTTCGATATACTCAAGTGCTTCGGCCAAATAAAACTCCTCCAGCGTGTCGTAGAACACAACGCGAAAACCGTCCCGCGACAGCCCAGGGAAATCATCCACTTCGAGTTTCGCCGCATCAGCGATCAAATCGTCGTCCAGAGTCGTATAATCCCACCATTCAGGCGCTACAAGGCTTTTCTTTTTCATCGAGTCCCTTTTTCCTCATACTAGGTCG
>DTSJ01000428.1 GCA_012965445.1 Candidatus Hydrogenedentota bacterium | reverse complement strand
GTGTGACGTTTTGACGGATGTTCGCTGCGCGGGCGGCATGCTTGACGACCTGCCATACGCTGGTGCGGCTCATACGTTTGCCTCGTGTTGAAAGGAATACGGTATTGTCGTCTTGTTTCCATCGAGTACGGACTGTGTACCAGTTCGAGACGGTGCTGATAGCTTTTTCGCCAATGGGGATGAGGCGCGTTTTGCTTCCTTTGCCCTGGACGCGGATACTTGATTCGGCCAACTGGACGTTCACGACGTGGAGGGAAGCGAGTTCCGAGATGCGCAGTCCGCAGGAATAGAAGAGTTCGAGGATGGCAGCATCGCGGGTCCCTTTGTCTGTGGAGGTGTCGGGGGATGCGAGCATGGCTTCTATTTCGCTGGCAGAGAGAACGTGGGGGAGGGATTGGACGATTCGGGGCGAGTCGAAATCTTCTGTGGGGTTGGAATCGGTGACGCGCTCGTCGGCCAGGAATCGATGAAAGCGTCGAATCGCGCTGAGGTGCCTGGCGATTGAACGGGACGCCATGCCGTCTTTACGGAGTGCGATTAAGTGATCCAGTACGTCTTCGCGGAGGATATCTTTGGGTTCACGGATGTCATTATCCGAGAGGTGATTTATGTAACGCGAGAGGTCTGCTGCATAGGCTGACAGCGATTGTTCTGCCAGACCGGATTCGAAAACGCTGGTGCGCAAAAATGAATCGAGCTGGAGCTGTAGCGGCGACGGGTTATCATATGTCTCGTCGTACATTTATCCCCCTGCAAACCAAAAACGCTTCCCAGTAGTAGTATACCGAGGAGCGTTGATTAAGGGAAGGATTGTTTTTCTAGTTGCCGATTTGGAACTTGAAGACGACTCGACGGTTTTTCTGGCGATTCGCGTCTGAGGAGTTCGGAACCGCCGGGGAGGATTCGCCTTTGCTGACAGCTGTGATACGGCTGGCGTTGACTCCGTTGTCGATGAGGACTTTTATGACGGCATCGGCGCGTCGCTGACCGAGTTTTTGGTTGTACTGAGGATCGCCGGAGCGATTTACGTTGTCGGTATGTCCTTCGACCGTGACGTTATCGTCTGAGTTTGCATTTAACTCACCTGCAACTCTTTTGATTTCGGTGACGCCTTGTGCCTTGACCGTAGATTCATCGAAGTCGAAGAGTACGTGGTTAAATATGGGTATGCTGCGCTCGACCTTGGGGGCTTCGGTGATCGGTTGCGGTGCTGCGGGAGGCGGAGGCGGAGAAGGGGGCGTAAACATATTGTAGATAACGCCGCGGTTTCCCCATAGTTCGCTATCGTCGAGATTTGATTTCGCATTGGTTGGCCACCACCAGTAACCGGGTTGATTGTCGTCTTTCACCGGGTTGCTTGTGGCCCCGGTGTTTCCGAACCAGGAGAGGTCATCCATAGTGTCTGCCTGGGCAAACGGTGTCAGACACAGAATGGCTGCACAGGCGATGAGCAGGCTACCACGCAGAATTGGAATCATCGGGAAATCTCCTTTGGTAAATGGTACGGTGCGCATTATTCTAAACATGAAAACAGTAGCACAGGTCGAAATTCCATGCAAGCTGAAACAGCACAATGGCTTACGTGAGGATTCGAGTGTGGAGACTATATGTCCCGGAAGGCGTAAAGGTTCCGCTTTGGACGGAAAAAGCCCCCCGGAGAAAATTTCTCCCAGGGGGCGCGTAGATTATGCTGCCGAAATCAGCTTGGAGCGCAGTATATCGAAGGCCTGATCGATTGACGGATTTTCCGTTTTATCGATTACTTTACGCAATTTCGGTATTGCACCGCCTACTTTTTTGCCACCGCGAACCGTACCGAAGAGGTGCCGGCTTACCGTGGATTGAGACAGATCAAGGATGGTGGCAATATCCTCCTGGGTTTTGCCGTAGAGATAGTGCAATTTTACTACCTCCATCTGACGTTGGGTCAGCT
>DTSJ01000427.1 GCA_012965445.1 Candidatus Hydrogenedentota bacterium | reverse complement strand
AACGAAAAACTGCGCGAGACCGTCCAGGGCCGCGATTTCCCCTTCAAAGTTCTCCTCCACGGAATCGTCCAGCACAACATCTACCACTCAGGACAGATAGCGCTCCTGAAGAAAGCCGCCGGACCAATTGTGTAGAGACGAAAGTTCACACGTTCACTAGCATCAGAAACGCTCCGGCCAATTTCGACCGGAGCGTCAAAGAGTCCAATATTCAACTCGACTAAAATCGACGAGTCTGCACGTACCGTGGCGCAATTGACTTCGCTTTCCGCACCAGATCGATGAACTCTGATCGATAGCCATTCAAGTCGTAACCGCGCCCGCCTTCTGCGAGACTCATCACGGTGTCGTAGCTCATGGCCGTTGCAAAAGGCGAGTTACGAAGCTTCATCCCGAAAGCCGCCACCGCCGTAGCGAACTTAAAGTCGACCGACGACGAACGAAACTCCGCATCCGTATCGTTGACGTGAAACTCAAGCAGCTTACTTGCGTTGCCATCAGGCTGTTTGTAGCGCAGCTTGACTGTCAGCAGTTCGCCCTCGACTGCACCGTCCACCGCTGGTCGCGAGAAAGTCTCCGCTTCCGGCTGCTGAACCGTCTGATACCTGAGTTCATCGACATTCCCGGACGGGCTCGCAGCAGCTGCGCCGGCTGGCACGATTTCGTACAGCGCCGTCACAGTATGCCCGGCACCGATTTCTCCGGCATCTTTCGTGTCATCGTTGAAATCGCGGTTCGCCAGCGCGCGGTTCTCATAGCCTATCAGGCGATAGGCATGAACGCGATTCGGATTAAACTCAACCTGAATCTTCACGTCCTTCGCAATCGTGAACAGCGTCGCGTTCAATTCGTCGGACAGCACTTTCTTCGCTTCGTGGAACGTATCGATATAGGCGTAATTTCCGTTGCCCTTGTTCGCGAGCTGTTCCATCGTAGCGTCTTTCAGGTTTCCCATGCCGTAGCCAAGGACCGTCAGAAACACGCCCGACTTCGCCTTCTGTTCGATCATCTCCACCAGCGCAGTCCGGCTCGTAGTGCCGACGTTGAAATCGCCGTCCGAAGCAAGAATCACACGGTTCACACCGCCTTCAATGAAGTTCTGCGCAGCTACATCGTAGGCTAGCTGAATGCCCGCGCCGCCATTGGTAGAGCCGCCCGCCGAAAGTCGATTCAGCGCGCCCAGAATGTCCTGCTGGCGATTGCCTGGCGTGGACGGAAGCACAAGCCCGCTGTTCCCGGCATAAACCACCATCGCGACTCGGTCATTCTCTGTCAACTGCTCGGTCAACAGACGAATCGACTGCTTCACCAGCGGCAGCTTGTTCTGCGATTTCATCGATCCAGACACGTCAAGCAGAAACACAAGGTTCGTGCTCGGGCGTTCTTCCACGGCAATCTCCTTGCCCTTGAGTCCGACACGCACCAGCTTGTGCTGAGGGTTCCACGGGGCCGTCGAAACTTCAATCGTCGACGAAAACGGGTCTTCCCCGACCGGCTGCGGATAATCATAGTCGAAATAGTTGATCAACTCCTCGATCCGCACCGAGTCCACGGGAGGCATCGATCCCTGTGTAATAAACCGGCGCATATTTGAGTACGAAGCCGTATCCACATCAATCGAAAACGTGGACAAGGGCGCCTGCGAAACTTTCTTGAAGCGACTCTCCACAATGCGTTCGTAATCCTCAGTCCCCGGCGTAATCGTTGGCGGCGAAGGAGCAATAAACCCCCGATCCTGCGGCGGAACACCTGCTACTCGGAATCCACCTGCCCCAAATCCTCCTCCGGTCGCAGGTACATCGCCGAAGATCGGAACACCGTCCCCGGAAATATATCCCAGTGACTCCAGCCGCTGCTGTGGCACCGGAGCAGTGGCAGGTCTGGGTTCAGAGGTGTGAACGCCTGGAGCAGGTGATCTCATTGCAAAACTTTGAGGG
>DTSJ01000426.1:1530-7340 GCA_012965445.1 Candidatus Hydrogenedentota bacterium | reverse complement strand
GTCGCTACCGGAAATTCAGCTTCCTGAGCCTATGGTGAAGCTGGCAATTGAGGCGAAATCGCGGGGTGATGATGATAAAATCGGCGAGGCGCTGCACCGTCTGGCTGAAGAGGACCCGACTTTCGTGCATTACCGGGATCCCGATACGCACGAGCATGTGATTAAGGGGATGGGCGACTTGCAGCTGGAGATTCTGCTGGCGCGGATGAAGAACAAGTATCATGTTGAAGCGGAAACGCGACTGCCGAAGGTGGCATATCGCGAGACGATCAAGGGCAAGTCTGATGTGCAGGGGAAGCACAAGAAGCAGTCGGGCGGGCATGGTCAGTACGGGGACGTGAAGATCAAATTTTCGCCGAACGGTCGCGGGGAAGGGTATGAGTTTGTGGACAGTATCGTGGGCGGGGTCGTGCCGCGTCAGTATATTCCTCATGTGGACAAGGGGATTCAGGAATCTTTGCTGAGGGGTGTTATTGCAGGGTATCCAGTTGTGGATGTGGTTGCGGAACTGTATTTCGGATCGTATCACGATGTAGATTCTTCTGAGATGGCGTTCAAGGTGGCTGCTTCGCAGGCGGTGACGACGGGAATCAAGGCGGCGAACCCGTTTCTGCTGGAACCGATCCTGGAAATTGAGGTGACGGTTCCGATTGAGAACATGGGTGACATCAATGGCGATTTGAGTTCACGGCGAGGGCGTATTCTTGGGATGGAAGCCGCGCCGGGCGGTAAGGAAGTGATTCGGGCTTCGGTGCCGGAGTCGGAGGTGCTGCGGTATGCGACAGATCTGCGAAGTCTTAGCGGGGGACGCGGTACGTATACGGCGAAGTTCAGCCATTATGAGGAAGTGCCGGGGGATGTTACGAAGGGGCTTTTGGATTAGGGTGAGCCAAGGATAGCGAAAATGCCTGCCACTTCGTCGATTTTGCACGACTTTTCGAGAAATGGAAGGGCACTATACGGGAATCGAGACGAGAGGGATTGGATCAACCAGCGTAACTGTTACGTTCGATGAGGTTGTCGGTCAAATATTGCATAAATTCGAATTCGTTTTCGTCGCCATCGAGAAAGTATACGCTCCGGCGGTGGGGATGTTCGATGATTACGCCGCTGTCGTAACCAATTGGTGATGTCAAGATTAGTCCTAGTGCGACTACTAAATCTTTCATGATATGCACATGAACCTCACGAATGACCCCTCCGACGGAAATACGCAGACAGAAACCTCCAATGCGATGTAAACTACGAGTTCGGTCAGGTATGCGCACTCGGAAGCCCTACTGGTAAATCTCCGAACCCTTTTCCTTGAAGACATCCGACATTTCCTTCATGCCTTTTTCTTTGGCCTGATCTTCGTCTAGTTCTTGTTGGGCGGCGTAGTCGCGGATTTGCTGGGTGATTTCCATCGAGCAGAATTTCGGGCCGCACATGGAGCAGAAGTGGGCTATTTTTGCGCCTTCGGCGGGGAGGGTTTCGTCGTGGAATTCCTTGGCTTTCCAGGGGTCGAGGGAGAGGTTGAACTGGTCTTCCCAGCGGAATTCGAAGCGGGCTTTTGAGAGGGCGTTGTCGCGGATCTGTGCGCCGGGGAGTCCTTTTGCGAGGTCGGCAGCGTGTGCGGCGAGTTTGTAGGTGACGGCACCTTCGCGTACGTCTTCTTTGTTGGGGAGGCCGAGGTGTTCTTTGGGGGTGACGTAGCATAGCATGGCGCATCCGTCCCAGCCGATGTTTGCGGCACCGATTGCGGACGTGATGTGGTCGTAACCGGGGGCGATATCGGTGGTGAGGGGGCCGAGTGTGTAGAAGGGGGCTTCGTCGCACCAGTCGAGCTGTTTTTCCATGTTTTCTTTGACCATGTGAAGCGGGACGTGGCCGGGGCCTTCGTTCATGACCTGGACGTCCTGTTTCCAAGCGCGTTGTGTGAGTTCGCCCTGGGTCTTGAGTTCGCCGAACTGAGCTTCGTCGTTTGCATCTGCGAGACAGCCGGGGCGGAGTCCGTCGCCAATGGAGAAGGAGACATCGTATGCGGCGCAAATTTCGCAGATGTCGTCCCAGTGTGTGTAGAGAAAGTTTTCCTGGTGATGTGCGAGGCACCATTTAGCCATGATGGAACCGCCGCGTGAGACGATTCCGGTGAGGCGTTTGGCGGTTAGGGGGACGTAGCGGAGGAGTACACCAGCGTGGATGGTGAAGTAGTCGACGCCTTGCTCGGCCTGTTCGATGAGTGTGTCGCGGAAGAGTTCCCAAGTGAGGTCTTCGGGTGTGCCGTCGACTTTTTCAAGTGCCTGGTAGATGGGGACGGTGCCGAGGGGGGTGGCGGAATTGCGGAGAATCCATTCGCGTGTTTCATGGATGTTTTTTCCGGTGGAGAGATCCATAATGGTGTCGGAACCCCAGCGCGTTGCCCAGACCATTTTCTCGACTTCTTCTTCGATGGAGGAGGTGACGGCGGAGTTGCCGATGTTGGCATTTATTTTTACGATAAAGTTACGACCGATGATCATCGGTTCGAGTTCGGGGTGATTGATGTTTGCGGGGATGATGGCGCGTCCCCGTGCGACTTCATCGCGCACGAATTCGCCCGTGATGCCTTCGGGATATTTTGCGCCGAAGGGGGTTCCGGGGTGCTGTACGCGGAGGGATTCCGGGGCGCTTTCGATGCGCTGGTTTTCGCGGATGGCGATGTATTCCATTTCAGGGGTGACTATGCCTTGTCGCGCGTAGTGCATTTGCGTGACGCATTGGCCGGGTTTTGCGCGGAGGACTTTGCGTGAACGGTGGAAGCGGAGGGTTTCGAGATCGGGATCGTTTTCGCGTTTGAGTCCGTAAGAGGAGGAGATGGAGTCGAGTTCATCGACATCTGCGCGTGATGTGATCCAGTTTTGGCGAAGGGGTGTGAGGCCTTTACGCACGTCGATGTCGATATCGGGATCGGTGAAGGGGCCGGATGTGTCGTATACAGTGATCTGTGGATTCGGAACCATCTGACCGTTCACTTCGGTGGGGCTTTGCGATATTTCGCGCATGGCGACGCGGATATCGGGCTGTGAACCCTGGACGTAGATTTTCTTTGAGTTCGGATAGGGCTCGCGGGTGATGTGCTCTTCCTGTCCCGATGCGAATGTTGTCATGTCTTCTGGTGCGATAGCCACTTGTATTCCTCCCAATCCGGACTGACCCCGGGTTGTGTATAGCGATTGTTCAGAATGATTCGGTCAGTTTATCAGAGAAGCGTAGGGGAATCCATGCCATTGCGGAAATCTCCTTGAGTTTGTTGCGGCACATTGTATTTCGGGTGAAATTCTGCTTTAATCGGATGCGTCTCTATTGGTCTGCGGGGCGGGTGCATGTGTGTCCGTCTGAATATCGCACTCTAAAGAGTGTATGTAGACAGGTAGACGAATTTGGGAGATTTATCGTGTCAGATTTTGAGCAACCCCAGGAGCCACGGGCTCCAATACCGCCGCGCCCCAGGACTTCCGGGAAGGCTACGTTGGCGTTTTTACTGGGGTTGATGAGTTTTGTGTTCTGGATTTTCACGGCGCTTCCGGCGGTGATTCTGGCGCTGCAGGCGAAGAACGAGATGCGCAGGGATTCGAATCTCAGGGGGCATGGGCTGGCGAATCTGGGTCTCCTGGTCAGCTTTATTGCATTTTTTACAACGCCGATTTTTCTCATGTTCATATTGATAACGGGGGGATCTTTCTGGTCTTCGCCGGATTCATACGCGGGCGATTCCGACCGTATCGTGCATCTGCATTTGAGTGGACTGGTGGCGGATTCTCCTTCGGTCGATACTTTTTTCGGGTTCGGTGGATTGTCGATGTCGTTGAGCGGACTCGTGGACGCGATCGAGGATGCCGAGCATGACGACTCGGTGGTGGCGATGGTGATCACGATGGACGCTCTCGGGGCATCACTTGCGCAGTTTGAGGAAATGTACGCGGCGCTTGAACTGTTCAAGGAGTCTGGAAAGCCGATTTACCTGCATTCGGAGTCGGCCTCGATATCGACAGTGGGGTACGCTTTCTATTCGGTGGCGACGCATTTTAATTTGGTGCCGACCGCGATACTTAATTTGACGGGCATGTACAGCGAGAGCATGTATTTGAAGGACGGGCTTGAGAAAATCGGGGTCGCTGCGGATGTCGTTCACATCGGGGATTATAAGTCGGCCGGTGAGATGGTGATGCGGAACGGGCCGAGTCCGGCTGCAGAGGAAGCACAGAACTGGATGCTGGACAGTCTTTACGAGAGCGTGGTGGATATGATTGCGCGTTCCAGGGATTTTACGGCGGATGAAGTGCGGGCGCTGATCGATGCCGGGCCCTATACGGATGCGCAGGCGAAAAAAGCAGGGCTGATTGATTCGCGGATGTATATGGATGAGCTTGTCGCGCATTTGAAGGATGAATTTGGGGAGGACATCTATTTCGATAACAACTACGGCTCGATCTATGAGACTACGGGTCAGAGTACCGGATCATCGGCGTGGTATGCCGGTGGGGTTGACGGGAAGATCGGTCTCGTGTTTTTGGAAGGCAGTATTTATCCGGGGTATGGTCAGGCGGGGGCATTCAGCGGAACGATTCGGCGGGCGCTTGATGCGGCAGCGGCAGACAGTTCGATTGATGCGGTGGTGCTGCGTATCGATTCGCCGGGAGGATCGGTTACGGCGAGCGAGGTGATTCTGCGGGCGGTGCAGAAGCTGCAGGAGAAGAAGCCTGTTGTGGTTTCGATGGGCGGGGTTGCTGCGAGCGGAGGTTATTATGTGGCTTGTCAGGCGGACGCGATTTTTGCGAATGCGACCACGATTACAGGGTCGATTGGGGTGGTCGGGGGTAAAATTGTGACGAAGGGGTTGTGGGACGAACTTGGAATCAGCTGGCATCCCTACAAGCGGGGCGCGAATGCGGACTGGATTAGCAGCGCAGAGCCTTTTACTGATGTGCAGCGTCAAACGATGACGGAGTCGATGGGGGCGGCGTACACCACGTTCAAGGATCATGTGATGAATGGTCGTGAGGATCTGCTGACGAAGGATCTCGAAGAGATGGCGGCGGGCCGCGTCTTTACGGGTAAGCAGGCGCTTGAACTGGGGCTTATTGATGAAATCGGCGGGTTGAATGATGCGCTTTCCTATGCGGCTGACTTGGTTGATCTCGAAGATTTTGATGTGCAGGTGATTCCGAGGGTGATGGACTTCAACGAGATACTGATGCAGGAACTGTTTGGTTCGGGAGGAGACCGTCCAACGGATATGTCGCTGAATCCGCTCGGGAGAACTTCGGCGTTGAGTCGGGTACGTGACGCAGCGAACGAGTCTGTCGAGCAGGCGATGGCGGGGAGTTTAATTCGGAAGTTCGGCGCTGAAAAGGTCCGGGCTATGGGGCAGTTCTTGCAGCACGCAGAGCTTTTGAATGAGCAGGGTGTGGCTGCGGTTATGCCGGAAGTTTTTGTGGTGCATTGACAGATTCTCGGCCGGACAAAGAGGCTGTCTATCTTCCGACAAGCACCGGAGCAACATTCATCGAGAACAAATTCGGTAAATTCTCCCGAATTCGCTCCTCCGCTTGACGACTTATCCCGCGCGATGACCCCAATGTCAGATAGCGCAGCTCCGTTAAATTGTCGAGTTGACTCAGTCCGCGTTCGCTAAAATCGCCACTGACAGTCAATTGATAAAGCGAAGTCAATCCGGCTAGATACGTCAAGGCTCCATCGCTCAGATTTTTTGCACCGACGGCAAGGCGTTCGAGTCGCTTCAAGTTGGCAAGGTGAGCCAGGCCGTCGTCGGTGAGATGAGGGCTGTA
>DTSJ01000426.1:0-1520 GCA_012965445.1 Candidatus Hydrogenedentota bacterium | reverse complement strand
CCGACCCAGAGGTCAGTAAGGCGACCCAGTTTACCGATCGACACAAGGTCTTCATCGCGTATGTCTCTTCTGAGGCCTCTCGAATTCGAATATTTGACAAGAATGCTTAGCGTCTCAAGATTGGTCAGCGCGCCAAGCTGAAGCACCGCATTGTCTTGCGTGACGTAGTCAACTCGCAACCTTTTGAGATTGTTTAAATTATTCAAGGCGTTAAGGCCGCCCACAGTAATCTGGTTTATGCCAGTTCCAATTTCCAATGATCGCAGCGTACCAACTTTCGCAATGTGTTCCAAACCCCGATTCGTAATGCCACTCCAGGTAATATTCAACGATTGGAGCTTTGGAAGCCCGGCAAGGTAGGCAAGCCCGGCATCCGTCGCGCCCGTGTCGGAAGTCGAATTTAGGACCAATCTCTCAAGACGACGCAGTTTTGACAGGTGCCTTAGACCCTCATCGGTAAAGCGTCCGCTACCCGCGATGATTAGCTTAAGATTCGAGAGTTTTGCCAAGTATCCCAGGGTGATGTCCGTAATGAGCGGCTTAGCAGTACGCGGCTCCCTTGATGAGGGAAGACCAAGTCTTTCCAGATTCTTGAGCTCTCGTACATGCTGAATAATTTCGCTGGTGCTGCGTTTGTCGATACCTATTATAGATTGAGTCCAGCTGTTGCGAATAGAGTCGCTGAAAGCCCGACACTTGCAGCGGTTGTACGCGCACTTCTAACTGCACTCGTCTTGCTCTCCAGCTTGATTCTTGCGGATCCAGTATTCGTGGGTGTCACGGGTGTCACCCTGCTCGTGATCATATACATGTGCCGACGGAACCTATTGCGGTTCAGTAGAAGTTAGAGATACCGTTTCCCTATCTGTCACTTCACAGGCATGTTTCACGCAGTCGTTCATCGAGATTCCGTGGTAGGAATTTCCGGTGAAGTGGAGGTTGGGGTGGTCGGACTCGGCTTTTGAAAGGGCGGTCAGGGTTTTGACGTGATCGAGGGTGTATTGGGGGATTCCTCGGAGATGGCGGTAGATTTTGAGGAATTGGGGATCTGTTTTGATGCCGAGGTGCGGGAATACGTCGTCGCGGACGTGGGACAGGAGCTGATCGTCTGATTGTTCTACGTGTTCCGGGTGGATTGCGCCGCCGATCATGGTGCGGAGATAGACGCGGTTTTCCGGGGCGAAGTTGTCGAAGAGGGAACTGGTCCAGATGCAGCCGAGGACGCTTTTGTTTTGGTTGGGGGGCACAAGGAAGCCGAAGCCGTCCATTTTGTGGGGGACATCGGTGCGTTCATGTCCGGTGCAGACTACGGCTATGGGTTCGCTGCGGACATGGGCGAAGGCCTGGGGGAGATCGGGGGCCAGTTCGCGAAAGAGGTCGGCGGAGGCGTGGGCGGGGAGTGCGCAAATCAGGGTGTCGGCCGTGTAGATCTGGTTGTTGTCGCCTGTTGAAATTCGGAAGGTTCCGTCTTGCGATTTTGTGATGGAGGCAACGGGTGTGTTGAGTTTCAGGGAATCGGA